>JASFKE010000038.1:0-12762 GCA_050118795.1 Desulfobacteraceae bacterium
GCCGTCACATCCGGGCGGCGGTGGCGCAATATCGGCGTTTGGCGGACCACCTTGGTCAACTATATGATTGCCATCGGTTGCATTGCGGGTATAAATCCCAAAAAACTGGCGCCGCTATACCGATTATGGGTGCGCCAACGACCATCCGCATCATTGAAAACAACCCAATAACAAAGTGAATGAACCGATGAGAAAAAACCGCCGCCCATCCGAATTGATCACCGCCGTTGTGGCCAACCAGCGGGGCGAAATTTTCGATCTGGCAGGATATGCCGCTGTGGGCAGTGACGGTCCCGTCCAAACCGGTCTAACCGTTGACCATACCTGCAATCTGCCCTACGGCAGCGAATTGATGTTTCTACCCGATCGCATTCCCCTGTTATACAATCTTCAAACCGGGGCCGTGGTCGCCATGGCGGAAAATCCCTATTCGCCGGGAGAGGCCATATATCCGGTGGCGGCTTTTAATTCACCGGGGTATGTGGTCACCCATACAAGTGCATGGCAAGAGCGCGCCGGCGCCGGCAATCTCCCCCTGTTTTCATACGGCGCCGTGGGCTGGCACAGGGGTAAATTTCGTTCGGCCGTATACCTTGTGGATGATGAACCGCGTCAGGATTTACGGCGCATGTCGGTGGCAAGGGTCGAGGCCGGTGTCCGCAGGCTGAGAAAAACACTTCCCGGCAATCGGCTGAGAGCGCATCTGGAAAAATGCGCCCTGACATACGGGTGCCCGGCCGGTAAGAACTTTTTTCTCGGCCGTTATGAAGCCCCTTTGCCGGCATCGGGGAGCTGTAATGCCCGTTGCCTGGGATGTATCTCGCTCCAATCGGACAGCGGCATTGCCTGCAGCCAGGAGCGCATAGCCTTTACGCCCACTGCGGATGAAATTGCAGACGTTGCCTTGACCCACATCAACCGGGTCGAGCGCGCCGTGGTCAGTTTCGGCCAAGGCTGTGAAGGCGATCCCTTGATGGTGGCCGACACCCTTGCGCGGGCCATCCGCAAGATACGCGCCGTCACCGGCCAAGGTACCATCAACATGAATACCAACGGCAGCCGGCCGGAGAAAATCGAGATGCTGTTGGACGCCGGCCTGGACAGCCTGCGGATAAGTATGAACAGTGTGAGGCGCGATTGCTACGAGGCCTATTTTCGACCCAACGGTTATGGATATGAGGATGTGGTGGCCGGCATCGAGCTGGCTTTGAAACGCCACGCCCATGTGGCCATCAACTATCTGAACTGCCCTGGTTTTACCGATAGCGGCCAAGAGAGCGATGCGCTGGTTGCGTTTATTAACGACCACCCCGTCCATATGATCCAATGGCGTAACCTTAATTTTGATCCCCTGCGCTACCTCCAAACCATGAACGCCGTAGCGGAACACGGCATGCCCATAGGTGTTAAGGCGCTTGTGGATAAACTCAATCATAGGTACCCCCGCCTGCGCCACGGCTATTTCAATCCCCCCAAAGAGAAGTTCACCCTATAGTTGCATAAGGGCGCTGGAAAAAAACAGGGGGCCCGCCTTGCTCGACTTTGCGTCCGTCTATGGCGATACATCCGGCGGCACATATCCGTTTTATGCATCGGTATCAAGCAAGGTGGCGCACTTATTTTTTGCCGAGGCCCTTAACCCCAACGGCGCTCCCGATAACGGTTGAAAGGTTCTGGAAATCGAAGTTGCGCTCCTTGTCGATGGAGACCTTTTCGCCCTTAGCATAGGTGTGGCCGAAGTGGTGGTGAATTCTCACGCCGTTTTCCCGGCAGTAGTGGCGCAGTGAAGGCTTGGCCATACTGCCCACCAACGTGGCCCCAATTTTTGCCCCCCATTGAAAATGGGGGCCGTCACCGCCGCTATCGCCAATTAGAACGATTTTTTCCGGGGAGATGTTAAACCTTTTCGCAACGGCGGCTGAGTTGGCGGCCTTATCCTCTATCTCAGTCAGTTCGATCATCTCTTGGGGGCTGCGGGCGCTTTGATTGAAACGGTGCATGGATTGTGCGGACAGGGCGGTGATTGGCGGCAGCAGGCCTGCGGAGAAAATACGCTGAAAATAGGCCATGAACCCAGTGGTGTTGATCATGAACACAATTCGGTGTTCATGGCACCAGCGGATCAAACCGTCGACGCCCTTATATATTTCAAAGTGTGCCGACAAATAATCATCCATCTGCTCGATGGTCAGCGGCGCCGGCACTGCTGCCTTGAGTTGATTCACGGCCCGGCTCAAGGAGATCTCATTTGCTGTGTAGCGCCGAAAAATCCGCTCCAAATCCGATCTGATATCCGGGTAATGGAAGATAAATGCATCAAACGGTCCGTTGGGCGACAAACATTGGCTCCAGTCCGAAGAGACCATGCCGACATATTTTTTCATAGAGATCCTCTCTTATTGTACGTTTTAAGCCTATGGCCAAATCCCCCCATCCATGTTGCATTGTTGTATAATCTTTTGTAATAAAAGGCCATGCAATGGATGGAAGCAAAAATCATTTTTTCCTCTGACAATGACGACCTGGCCGCCGATCTTATCGCTGATGTTTTCTATAGCTTGAAGGCCAAGGGCGTGGTCATCGACGATCCAGGGTTGGAACCGGCAGAGAGCTGGGCGCCGGATGCCGTCGAGCGGCCAACCCGCCCGGCGGTGACCGGTTACACTCCGGTGGACGATCAGATCGAACACCATCGGCTCACCCTGGAACGATCGCTCTGCCGGCTGGCCGGAGAGTATCCCTTTGATTACACCATTGAGTATAAGCTTATCAATGAAGATGATTGGGCCCAGGCCTGGAAAGCTTTTTTTTGGCCTCAGAAGATCACCCCCCGGATTGTGGTCAAACCGACCTGGCGGGAGTATGCAAAAGAGCAGGGGCAGCTGATCATTGAGATCGATCCCGGTATGGCGTTCGGTACCGGCACCCATCCCACAACCTGCCTGTGTATCCAACTGCTTGAAAAATACCTCCAATCGGGTGAAGCAGTGCTCGATGTGGGCACCGGTTCAGGCATTCTGCTTGTCGCCGCCGCCAAACTGGGTGCGTCAAAGATGGCCGGCGTCGATCTGGATCCCATGGCTGTCGACATCGCCCGTAGAAATTTAACCCACAATAAGGTGGCGCCGGCCGCCGTAAAACTTGAATGCGGTGATTTGGTAAATCGTGTCACCGGCTCATACGATGTGGTGGTGGCCAACATCCTGGCCGAGGTGATCATTGACCTGCTGGCCGATGTGGTGAAGGTGGTTAAACCCGGCGGCCTGTTCATCTGCTCCGGCATTATCGAAACTTCCCAAACAGCGGTGTTGGAAAAGATGGCCAGTTGCGGCTTCGACCTGCTGGAGCAACAGCACGATGGCGAATGGGTGGCCATGGTGGGGCGGCGCACCGGTGATATGGGGTCTATTTGAGCCCCAAAGGATTGGATGTGGAAAGTCTTTGGGCCGACTGCGCCTGGGTTTCGGCCTCCACCACCATGGACGCCGGCACCAAAGCCACTTTATCTTTCAAAAGGGTTAAATAGTCGGCAAGGACGCGATGGGTGACCTTATGGGGATGTGCGATGCCTATGGCATAGCCCTGCTTTTGAGCCCGCCGGATCAGTCGTTTCAGTTGGCTGCGAATAAAGTTTTCATCTTCAACGTGATCGATAAAGATATCCCGCTCCGCGAAAGGCAGTTTGAACAGCCGGGCTGACCGCCTTGCCACGGTCTCGGCGGTGGTCCGGCTGTCGATATAGTACAGACCCCGTTTTTTCAGTATGGAGAAAATCTGCCGCATGCGCTCAGGCGATTTTGAGATGCCCGATCCCATGTGGTTGTTCACCCCTTTGAGCCCGGGGATCAAATCCAAATTGCTGTTGAGCTGTGCGATCAACTCATCCGCTGACATCTGTGTGAGCAGGGCGCCGGGGCCGGGGTTGACCTCCGGGAATTCATCGGGTTCCATCGGCAGGTGGAGCATTATCTCACGGCCTTTGGCCCTGGCTTCAGACGCAAACCGGACGCTGTGGGGGCCGTGGGGAAGCACGGAAAAGGTCAAAGGGGCATCCAGAGACAACATCTGATCGGCGATCTGTCGATCGTAGCCGATGTCATCAATGACGATGGCCACAATGGGGGGATGATCTCCCGGCAATTGTCGCAGTCTGGTGATGGGTTTATCTGGGGGCAGGGGCTTTTCAGGGTACACTTCATATTCGGGCTTGGCTTTGTTTTCAACCGGCGGTACAGGCATCTGTACTGCCGGCGGTACATAGCCTTGGGGGCGCTTGATCAGAAAATGAGCCATCACCGCGGCGATGACAACCAGAGCGATCAGCGCCGCCAGCACTCCAAGCCCCTTCAGGATTTGAAGGGGCATGTCGGGGCGTCGGTTTTTTCTTCTTTTTTTTCGCCGGGTGGCTTTTTTCGCCCGTTTATTAGCCATTGCTTAGCTTTTTGAAGATATCGTAACCTGTCAGAATGTCCAATGCGCGCCGCACCTGGCTGTCCGTCATTAATTGTTCCGCGCTCAGAGGGCTCAAGCGTGAAGGCTCACCCTCCTTGTCTTCAGGGGCCTGGGGTTTATCCTTTTGGCTATCTTCCTTCTTATCTGCACCGGGTTCGGCATTCAAATGGTTGGCCAGGTCTTTTTCTTTGAACAGTCGATTTTGATCATCGGCTTTTTCGGCCAGAATGGCGTGCTGAACCACGATGTCAGGCTCCACGCCTTTGGCCTGGATGGATCGGCCGCTGGGGGTATAATAGCGGGCGATGGTCAGCTTCAAGGCATATCCATCCCGAAGGTTTTCTATGGCCTGCACCGACCCTTTACCGAATGAGGTGGTTCCGATGATCAAGGCGCGTTTTTGGTCCTGTAATGCACCGGCGACGATCTCGGAAGCGCTGGCGCTGCCGCCGTTGATCAGTACCACCATAGGGTAGGTTCTCGATTTGCCGTCATCCTTGCGGGCGCTGTATGTCCGGTTGTGCCGTTTTTGCCGCCCCTTGCTGGTCATGATGATACCATCATCCAGAAAAAGATCTGAAATGCGGATGGCCTGGTCCAGTACGCCACCGGGATTGTCCCGCATATCCAGCACCAAGCCTTTGAGGGGCTTTTCCTGGGACTCCAGCTTCTCCAGGGCGTCTACCAGGTCGTCATAGGTGTTTTCCCTGAAGTGGGTCACCCACACATATCCATACCCCGGTGAAAGGGTCGTGGACTTTACGCTGTGAATGGGAATCACATCACGCACCAACTCAATGTCAATGGGCTTGGGCTCCCCTTCCCGGATAACGGTGATGTTGACATCCGTTCCTTTGGGGCCTCGCATGCGTTTGACGGCGTCGCGCAGATTGTCCGTGGCGATACCATCCACCTTGATGATCTTATCTCCGGCCTTTATGCCGGCCTTGTAGGCGGGAGTCCCTTCGATTGGAGAGATGACGGTGACCAGGTTGTTGCGCATGGTGACATGTATGCCGATACCGGTAAATTCGCCTTGGGTGTCGATCTGCAACTCTTTATAGGATTCCGGCGTCAACAGGGAAGAGTGGGGGTCCAGGCTGCTGACCATGCCCTGAATTGCATTCTCGATAAGTGTTTTTGATTTTACATCGTCCACATAGTTCTTTTCAACCAATTCGATGACATCGGAAAATACCTTTAAACCTTGATAAGTATCTTCTCTGTTATCACTAATTCCGCGGTAAACGCCCGGGCCCAATATCGCAATGGCCAGTGCCAGAATACCCAGGAACGTCCAGCGAAATATTCTGTTTACTTGAGACATCAATCATTTTCTCCTTATGTGTTAGCCCTATCCTTTTTGAATCCACACCAAAGGGTCGATGGGTTTACCATGGTGCCGGACTTCAAAGTGCAGCGCCGGCCCTTCCATTGAACCGGAGTCGCCCACCGTGGCAATCACCTCGCCCTGATCGACACGATCCCCTTTAACTTTAAAAAGCTCTTCCAGATGAGCATATACGGTATAGTAATGGTGACCGTGATCGATGATTATCATATTTCCGAATCCTTTAAACCAATTGGAAAATATGACATGTCCATTTGAGACCGATCGAATGGGCTCACCCCGCTCAGCTTGGATATTGATACCGCTCTGAAAATTGGTGACCGCAAAATTTTTGTCCCGAAACGGGCCAAAAAACGATGTTATCTTACCCTTTACCGGCCAACTGAGCAACCCTTTGTAGGATTCAAATGATTTATCTCCTATAATTGGGTCTTGGGACAACATTGCATCGGCAGCGGCCGGCTCTATATGTTTGATGGTGGCGTCCAATTCCAAGGCGGCTTGTCTAAGAGCCTCGATGGCGGCCAACCGCAGCGACTTTTTGCTGCCGATGGTTTTCAGGAGTTGTTTGCGTCTCTTTTGTTGGCTGCCCAATGTGGTGATGCGCTCTTGCAGTGTCAGTTCCAACGCACGTTTTTCAGCCTTGCGGGTGTTGAGATGTGTCAGAGACGCCACCAGCTTGGTTTTGTTGCGATTCAAAGCCTCTAACAGGACCTCATCCTGGGATAATATTCGCTCCAGCGCCTCCTTGCGACTGATAAAATCAAAAAAAGAGTCCGCCGTGGCCAGCAAATGAATTTTTCCGACCCAATCCAACTTGTAGAGCGCTACCAGACGTTTTGCCGCGTATCTTTCCCCCTCTTCTATCTCTTTTTCCAACGCTGCGGTGCGGTGCTGAACCACGCTGATCTCTTGCTCTAATTCAACCAACCCGTTCTTGGCGATTCGCACCTTCCGGCGGGCAAGGTCAAGGGCCTCATCGGCCCTGTTGAACGCCTCCAGAATATCACTCTCTTTCCGGCTGATGGAGGCCAATTCCGATCGGGCCCGGCGTAATTGCCTTTTTATTGTTTCGGCATCGGCCGCTGATTTCTTTAGGTCCCCGGCTTGGGTGGCACTTTTTACGCCTTTGAGTACCGTGATTTTAATAAAGGCGTCGTCATTTACGATAAACCCTTTCCAGCCATGGTGCTCAATTTCCAACCAACCGTCTTGGTCCTCCAAGACCGCGACCCGGGCGCCCTTTGGCAGGAGTGACAAGATTCGATAATCGGTCCCGGGACCGGAGCGCATCCTCAGATCCGAGACCAATATGGTGCCGATATTTTCCGCCCAGGGCGTTGTCGGAGATATAAATAACCCCGCCGCCACCAGGGCCGGAACCACTGTTTTTTTGGAAAATTTACTGAAATGTCGGTTTAAAGCTCGCATTTTCATGTTTTTACGTTACCCTCACAGCGTCCGGCGCCTAAACGGAGATGCAGATGAGGGCAAACACTAATTTTTCATGAACTGTTTCAATGAGACCCAACATCCCAACCACCCTACGCCGATGCCGCCCATAATAATCATGGCGCAGATACCATAAGAGAAAAAGCGAATGGAGATCAGCTCGCTGGAGACGCTTTGGCTGAAATGGCTGGTTAACGAAAGGTACCCGATAAAAAGAACCAGCAATCCCATCATGGTCCCCACCCCGCCCTGAATCATCCCCTGGATATAAAAGGGGATTTTAATAAATCTATCGGTGGCGCCCACCAGGCGCATGATCCCGATTTCATCCCGGCGCGAATAGAGCACCAGTCGAATGGTGTTGGCCACAATGAATACCGTGGCCATGAAAAAGAGGACCCCGATTCCATACCCGGCTAAACGAAACAAATTGATAATATTGGTAAACCGTTGAATCCACTGCTGGCCGTACTCCACCTCCTCCACGGTGGGCAAGGCGCGGATGCGCTCGGCTAAAAATGAGAGTTCCTCACTGTTGCGGGCCGTTGGCTCAATGATCAGCTCAAAGGCATCCGGCATGGGATTTTCTCTAAGGTTGTCCAGCAGGGAGGCGTGGTGCTGCATCTGGGATTTGAGTTTTGCAATGGCCTCTTCTTTGGAATAAAACCGTGCCAGCTGGACACCGGAAATGCTTTGAAGCCTGTATTTGGTGTCCAGTCGCCCCGCTTCGGAGGTGTCTGGTTTCAGGTAGACCATCATGCGAATGCCCTTTTGCCAAATGTTTAAAATATCACCCGCATTGATAAAGAAAAGGGCAAATGCCGCTGCGATGGTGATGGACAGGCAGATGGTGATCACCGAAACGGCCGTGAGGAACCTGTTTCCCATAATATCTTTTATGGCTCGCTGATAAAAACGTTTCATGATCCATTCCCATGCGTCAGACTGTCGCGTGTGACACAAGACGCCCATCATGCAGATGAACCACCCGGGCGCCATTTTTTTGAATCAATGTCTGGTCGTGGGTGGCGATAATCACCGTGGCGCCACGGCTATGGAAATCATCTAGAAAAGCCATGATCACCCTTGCGGATTCCGTGTCCAAACTACCTGTGGGCTCGTCTGCAAGTATTATTTTGGGATCGCCCACCACTGCCCTGGCCACGGCGACCCGTTGCTGTTCTCCGCCGGATAGGCTCAGCGGCAGCGCCTTCATGCGATCCTCCATTCCCACGGTACGCAATACGCTGCGCACCTTTTTTTCGATCAGCCGGGGTTTGCGGCCGGCCGCCTCCAACACCAGGGCCACGTTTTCATAAACGGTCTTTGTGGGGATCAGTTTATAGTCCTGGAATATGATCCCGAACTTGCGGCGCAGCAGCGGGATGCCCTTGCGGCTGATACGGGAGATGTTCATGCCGTCGACCAAAATTTGGCCTTCCGAGACCGCTTCGCCCAGATACAACAATTTCAGCAAGGTGGTTTTTCCGGCGCCGCTGGCTCCGGTAACGAAAATAAACTCATTGTTATGGATATCGAGGCTCAGATCGTGCAACGCAGATTTAGCGCCGTAGCGTCTGTGGACATGAAACATTCGAATGATGGCGTTAGCGCTTGTTTCAACCATTGGATTTGACCCCATGGGGGATACCTGGTATGAACCCGCAAGAGCTCAAGGAGTGCTGTCTCCAGTTTTCCTTGCTCAGCCTCCGCTGGAATCCAGAAACCGGCTTCTTCCTTTCAGTGGAGGCTTTATTATCTGATAAGTGCTCTAAAATCAAGGATTTCCTATATCATTGCTGGGAGGCCCCATGAAAGAGGAACTGTTGGCACTGCTGTGTGCAAAATCTTTTAAATACACAGAGCAGCCGTCGTTTAAGCTTGTTTCAGGGCGGATTAGCCGATTTTATGTAAACTGCAAGCCTACCATTTTGAACCCCCGCGGCATGTATCTGGTGGGACACTTGATGTTTGAAGCCGTCCGCGATCTTCGCCCGGACGGCGTCGGCGGGCTTACCTTCGGTGCCGACCCCATTGCCATGGCCACTGCCTTTGCATCGGAACTCAAAGGGTCTCCCCTGAATGCGTTTTCGATTCGAAAGACCAAAAAAGATCACGGCATCGCTCAATGGGTCGAAGGGGATTTGGCCCAGGGCGCCCGGGTCGTTGTTATTGATGATGTGGCCACCACCGGAGGCTCAACCATCAAGGCCATTGCCCGTGCGCGGGAAAATGGGTTGGAGGTGGTGCGGGCCATGGTGCTGGTGGACCGTCAGGAGGGTGGTCTGGAGAACATCCGCCGGCACGTGCCGGACACAAGAGCGTTGATTACCCGCGATGAACTGTTGGCGGTGATCAAAAAATAACGCTCTGTCGTATCAATCCGGGATATAGGTCGCCGCAGCGTTTTCAGACTCCCAGGTGGTGATTCGGTTCACCCGCACACCGGTACCCGTCAACTGCTTTTGTAAATTTTCGGCAATGTGAACCGCAATGTTTTCAGAGGAGGGGGCGACGTCTAAAAACTCTAACTCATTTAAAAATTTGTGGTCTAACTCTTTTATTATTTTCTTTACGTGGGTTTTCAGCTCACCAAAATCGATAAGCACCCCCGCGTCATTGAGTTTTTCACCCGATACCATTACCTCCACTTTCCAGTTGTGCCCATGTAGATTCTCACACTGCTTGGCAACCATGGTCAGTTGATGGGCCGCTGCAAAATGGGTCACGATTTTCAATTCAAACATAGCTTTTGGGCTCCTTGGCTCAGTAGCGAATAGAGATGCTCCGGTTGGCGCATTTAATTTGCAGCTTTGGAATTGCCTTTGAGAATATTTTTTAATTTATTGCGCAGTTTGTCTTTTTCCAATTTTGCAAACTCTTTGAGCAACGCTTCCTGTTTCTTTGTGATGTTGGTGGGGGTTTTGATGGAGACTTGGATCATCTGATCCCCAGGGTGCCCGGTGCGCAATGAGGCAATGCCTTCCCCGCGAAAGCGGAACACCTCTCCGTGCTGCGTCCCTTTGGGAATGTTGAGCTCTTTTTCATTGGTCAATGTCGGTACTTTGATTTTGTCACCCAGCGTCGCCTGTATGAAAGATATGGGAACCTGGCAAATAACATCATTGCCCTCCCTATGGAAAAAATCATGGGCCTTTACATTGATAAACACGTAGAGATCCCCCGGGGGGCCGCCATTGGGGCCGCCTTCGCCTTCACCGGAAAGCCGCAGCCGCGAACCGGAATCCACGCCGGCCGGAATTTTGACGGATACGGTTTTGCTGACCAGAATTTGTCCCTGGCCGCTGCACTGTTTACAGGCGGAGGCGATGACCTGGCCATTTCCCCGGCATTGGGGGCAGGTGGTTCGAATGGTGAAAAATCCCTGGCTGCGTCCCACCTGACCGACCCCGCCGCATTGGGGGCAGGTCTGGGGCCGGGTTCCCGGCTCAGCGCCGCTGCCCTGGCAATCCGGGCACGATTCGGCCTTTTCCAGATCGATGGTGGTCTCCACCCCGAACGCCGCATCCATGAACTCCAAGGTCATGTCGTAGCGCAGGTCCGACCCCCTCCGGACACGGTTGCCTGACCCTGCCCGTCCTCTAGATCCGAAGCCGAAAAAATCTTCGAAAATATCGCCAAAACTCGAAAAAATATCCTCAAATCCGCCAAACCCGCTGAACCCTTGACCTTCCAGCCCTTGGTGGCCGTACTGGTCGTAGATTTGGCGTTTTTGCGGATCACGCAGCACTTCGTATGCCTCTGCCGCTTCTTTGAATCTGTCTTCGGCCTCTTTGTTGTCCGGATTCCGGTCTGGATGGTACTTAAGGGCCAGCTTGCGGTAAGCGGCCTTCAATTCGCTTTCGGCGGCGCCTTTGTTGACGCCGAGCACTTCGTAGTAGTCCCGTTTGCCTGTCATTTAGCTTTCTGTTTGCCTCTTGTTGTTGGTTCGGTTTTTATGTTAAACGTCTTTTTTCAAATCCCTTCCGGGCTTTTACGCCGTCGGTTTTTCACCTGGGGGTTTGATAGACGACAGTAACATGTATTCGATGCAAGATATTAATGCAAGACCCGGGGTTGTCAATGAGCCGAAATGAACTCGATTTTGTGCGGGATATGTTTGATGGAATTGCCCCCCGCTATGATTTCCTGAACCGTTTGCTAAGTCTGCGTCAGGATGTTTTCTGGCGCGCGAAATTGGTCTCCAGCCTTGATTTGGAACCTGGTGCTCAGGTACTGGACACGGCCTGCGGCACCGGGGATGTCGGTGTTGAAATCCTGCAGCAATTCGGCGAGTGCGCTCGTGTGACCGGCATTGACTTTTCGCCGGAAATGCTGCGTCTGGCAAAACCCAAAGTGGGAAATGCGGCCGATGACGGCGCCATCGCTCTGGTCGCCGCCGATGCCTTTGACCTGCCGTTCCGGAATGCACAATTCAATGCCATTACCATGGCCTTCGGGATTCGCAACATCCAGGACAAAGAGACCGTTCTCAAGTGTTTTTGGGATCACCTCAAACCGGGAGGCCGGTTGGCCATACTGGAGCTGGCGACCCCTGCAAAGGGTTTGTCGCGTCACGTTTATCTGTTCTATTTTAAGCGGTTATTACCATTTGTTGGCCGATTTTTCTCCAAACACAGCTTTGCCTATTCCTATCTGCCCGCTTCAGTGGCCCGCTTTCCGGTGGCCGGCGAATTTGCAAAGATGATGGTCCGGGCCGGTTTCACCCAGGTGCGCTACCGGCCTTTGACGCTGGGCATTACAGTATTGTTTGTCGGTGACAAGCCCCGTTGACCGTAGCTGGTGTTTATCTTAGGCTTGAAATCGCCATCTGATATCGATTGCTGTCAGGATCGACCTTGGTCTCGGCTATGCGAACGCTCTGCATATTCCGGGGGATGGTCATCTTTTTGTGCGGCCCGATGATTTCGGTTTTATTGAAAAGGGTGCCGCTGACTTTCAATACCGCAATGCCCGGATCAACTTCCTGGGATGCCTTCAGCACCTCAATATTTTCCTCTGTTTTTTCGATTTGATCCCCCACTGTTTCGATACGTTTTCCAATTCCGGCCGATAACATCCGGGCCTTCTCCTCTTCGGCCATCAAGGTTTTTACCCGGGTGTCCAGCTCGCTCTCTTTTTCCACAAGTTCGGCAATCATCTCTTTGAGCATCATCTTTTCTTCTTCATCATTTTCATCCACAGGGTTGGGGCCTTCGCCCCGCAACTGCTCTTCGAATTGCCGTTTTTGAACCATATACTTCTCCTGTTCCCGGGCAGTATCGCCTATCTCCCGGTTGACGGATTCCAATTTCCGGTCGGATTGGGGGTGTGCCATTCGGGCTTCGGCCAATTGCTGTTTCAACTCATCTTTTTTGGCATTTTGGGCGGCTATGTCCCGCTCGTACCGGCGGTCGCAGCCCACTGTCAGCACGCATGGGGTGGATCCTTCCGAGCCGATCTCTTTGGCGTAGACCCCTTTTTTGGCATCAATTTTTGTGCCGATG
>JASFKE010000039.1:0-12682 GCA_050118795.1 Desulfobacteraceae bacterium
GTAATACGTTTCAATCAGCATCTCTTGCTCCTAGTCCCTGGCCCTGTTCACCACCCCCAAGGCCAACACGAAAAAGATCCCCCCTGCCGCCGCCAACACGGCAAACCCTTGCCAGCCGGGCGTGCCACCAAACGCCGTGGTGCGGATGGCCGATGAAGCGTGGGTGAGCGGCAGTACGAAAAGGATCTTTTGGGCCCACGCCGGCAAACGCTCCACAGGGAAAAAGGTCCCCCCCAAAAAGGCCATGGGGGTGATGACGAAGCTGGTCAGCAGGCTCTGGTCGGCATGGGATTTGACCAGCATGGCCAGCGCCACGGCCAAAGAGGCGAACACGAAACTGTTGAGCAGCACCGCCAGCCACAGCAAGGGGCCATAGTGCAGGCGAACCCCGAACAGCAGGCTCAGTACCAGGATGACGCCGGTGGCCATCAGGGCCCGGGTCATACCGGCCAGCACCTCTCCGGCCACATAAGCGGCGTTGCGGATGGGCGCGGCCTGGAACTCCTCGAAGATGTGCCAGTAAAAGCGCGCCACGTTGATGTCCGTTGCGATGCCGAAACCATGGGTCATGCTGCTCATGGCGATCAGGCCCGGAATAAGAAACTCCAGATAGGTGTGACCGTCGAAGCGCAGCGTTTCCCCCATCGCATAGCCCAGGGCGATTAAATAGAGCAGCGGCGATACCGCCATGCCGGCCAACTGGCGCCAGAACCTGCGTTTGAGAATCAGTACTTCACGTAAGTAAACGGCGATGAATCCTTGCATCAGTGCGCCCTCTTTTGGTGTGTGCCGTGCCCATGCCTATTTCCGGCATGCCCGTTCCGGTGATGGTCTGCCTTTAGGCTGCCGCCACCGATATCCACTTTTTTTCCCGTCAGGGACAAAAAGGCATCTTCCAGATTGACCCGGCGCAGGGTGAAGCCGCCATTGCCCGTCGCCGACGACGCCTGGGCCGCATCCCGGCTGGGGAAGTAGGCGGTCTCCATTGCTTCGCCGGCCACCCAGTCGATGGCCCACCGGCCGATGCCGCGCATCAAGGCTGCGGGTGTGTCCACCGCCGCGATGCGGCCTGAGTTCAGAAACGCCACCCGGTCGGCCAGAAATTCAGCTTCTTCGATGTAGTGGGTGGTGAGAAATATGGTGGTGCCGTCCTGCTGGATCTTCTTGATCAAGGCCCAGATACGGCGCCGAATGGCTGCATCCAACCCCACGGTGGGTTCGTCTAAAAAAAGAATTCTCGGACAGTGCAGCAAGGCGCGGGCAATCATGACCCGGCGCTTCAAGCCGCCGGACAGGTGTTTGATCACAGTGTCGATACGATCGCTCAGTTCAACATACCCCAGCAGTTCGGCGATACGCCCCTTGCGTGCCGATGCCGTCATACCGAAAAGCCGGCCGTGAATCTCCAGGTTCTCACCTACGGTCAGCTCGCTGTCCAGGTTGACGTGCTGGGGCACCAACCCGCATTGGCGTTTGGCCGCCATGGATTGGCGCTGGATCTCATGCCCGTTGAGAAACGCCGTGCCCCGGGTGAGCTTGGTCAAACCGGACAATATGCGGATGGTGGTGGTCTTTCCCGCCCCGTTGGGCCCCAGGTAGGCAAACAGCTCGCCGGCCGGCACATTGAGGTCGATGCCGGCCAGTGCCTGGGTTTTACCATAGGTTTTTTGTAAATTTTCGATGCGGATCATCTCTTGTCTTTCATCAATTCTTACAATCTTAAAATTTACGTCGCCGCAGCCCTCTCGCGCATGGCCTGGACATTGTCCGCAATCTCCATCAAAGGTTGGCGGCGCACCCGGTGGGGAAGCGCCAGCTCGGCAGCACTCCGGATATCCGCCGAACAGACTTGTTTGCGGCCCTCATAAGCAGCCAGGGTTTTGGCGGTTTTCAGAATAATGATATCTCCCCGGTGGCCGTCGACCCCCACATCCAGGCAGTACTGGGCGATTTCGTAGAGCATGGTTTTTTCCACCGTCACCTGAGCATAGAGGGCTTTGGCCTCCAGGATGCGCTCGGCCAGGGCCCTGGAGTGGGAGTCCCACTGGCGCACAAACGCCTCGGAGTCATCATCAAAGGCGGCCCTTCGTTCCATGACCGCCACACGCTCTTCGGCCGAGGTGATGCCTTCGATGTTGACGCACAACCCAAAACGGTCGAGCAACTGCGGCCGCAGCTCTCCCTCTTCGGGATTCATGGTGCCCACCAGGGTAAATCGCGCCGGATGACAGAACGAAACCCCTTCTCGTTCGATGGTGTTGACCCCCATGGCGGCCGAATCGAGCAAGACATCCACCACGTGGTCGTCGAGCAGGTTGACTTCATCCACGTAAAGAATTCCCCGATGGGCGGCGGCCAACAGACCCGGCTCCACCCGTTTTTCGCCTTTTTTCAGGGCGTGCTCCAAATCGAGGGTGCCGACGACGCGGTCCTCGGTGGCCCCCACGGGAAGCTCCACCACCCGTACGTTACGTGTCATGGTCGGTGGCAATTCTCCACCCCCGGCAGAGGGTAACCCCAGGGCGCGGGCAATCTCCAGATAACTATCCGCCTCTTGTTGGGGTGACAGCTGGAAGGCATCGTCGGCGAACACTTCGATCTCCGGCAGGATGTCGGCCAGGGCGCGAACGGCAGTAGATTTAGCCGTGCCTTTCTCTCCACGAATCAACACACCGGACAGACCGGGATTGATAACATTGAGGATGAGGGCCAGCTTCATCTTTTCCTGCCCCACGATGGCAGTAAAAGGGTAAATGGACTTTGGTTTCATGGGTGCTGTCCTTTCACGATATTAACGAGGGATTTGGCTTTGAGATCATCAATTTTAAAATACTGGGCACCCAAGGCGGCGGCGAGCCGCCGGGCCAAACCGAAGGTCACCAACCCGGCCTCTTCAGTGTCCACGACAATATGCCGAGTGCGTTCATCCCGGGCCATCGACCGGGCCAGCATCAGGGCTTCATCCACGGGTTTCTGATCGCCCAGGGCCACATTGCTTTTGCCGTCGGTAATCAAAATAACGATGGGGCGGGCTGAGGGGTCTTTTAGCAAGGCGTTGCGCACCTGGTCGTGGATCTTTGCCAGGCCTGCCGACAAGGGGGTGCGTCCGCCCACCGGCAATTCGGCCAACAACTTCCCAGCCAGATCCACCGAGGTGGTGGGTGGCAGGTTGACCACCGCTTCGTTGCGACGGAACGAAATCATGGCCACCCGGTCCCGCTTCTGGTAGGCGTCCAGCAGCAAGGACATAATAGCGCCTTTGGAGGCCGCCATGCGGCCGCGGGCGCCCATTGAACCACTGGCATCCACCGCAAAAAAGAGAAAATTGCCGATGCGTTTTTCACGAATTTTACCGCGAATGTCCTGGGTGGTCAGATTCACACACAGGCCGTTGCCGTTGCCGCGTTGTTTTTGATAGGGCGCGGCCGCACGCAAGGTGGCGTCCAAAGCAATGTCTCCGTGTTTGGGATTCAGACAGCTTTTGACATAGCGGCCCTGCTTTTGGGAGACCCGGGTGCGAGATCGCCGTCCCGATCCCCGTCGGAAAATACGGTCCTTTTCCGCCGACAGGTGTTTGACCTTGAATGTGGCGCCGATATCAAAGATCCGATCTTCGCCGGCCTTAGGGCTTGGCGCTTCCAGGTCGGGCGGTTCCGGGGTGTCGCCTTGGGGAGGATCGGCCCGGGAAGCCTCTTGCCCGGTATCGCTTTGGTTCTGTCTCCCGTCAGCCGGCTGATCCTCGTTTTGTTCAGGTTCCCGGTTTTCACCATCGGTCTCGGACGGATTCTCTTCCGGCGGCGGCGGTGGTGGTGGTGGTTGGGCTTCCCGGCGGCGATGCACCAATACCATGGGCGCCACCCGGCGAATATGCTCTACGGTCACCTCGGCAGCCGATTCGAGAGCTGCCAAGGCAAGAGCAGCCTGTTCCATCACCAGGTCGGCGCGGTGGCCGGCCACGTTGTTCTCCGTGCACAACCCGGTGATAAAACCGCGTAGGTGCCGCGGCATGCGGACACCGGGCAGGTTGGCCCGACCGGTTTCAATCTGACGGGCGATGCGGCCATTTTCCTGGGCTCTATTCCCAATGAAAGCTGAGGGATTATTGTCAAAGGCTTCGCGGCGTTCCATGAGCACAGCACGGGCTTCTATATCCTGGGCGCCGGCGGTTTCCACGCACAACCCAAAACGATCCAGCAGCTGGGGCCGCAGTTCACCCTCTTCAGGATTCATGGTACCCACTAAAATAAAATTGGCCGGGTGGCGAAAAGAGATTCCTTCACGCTCGATGATATTTTCACCGGTTGCCGCCGCATCCAAGATGATGTCCACGATATGGTCATCGAGCAGGTTGACTTCGTCCACATAGAGGATCCCCCGGTGGGCCGCTGCCAGCAGCCCCGGTTGCAGTGCGCTCCGCCCCTGTTGAACGGCCAGCGAGAAGTCAATACCTCCGGCTACGCGGTCCTCGGTGGCGTTGAGAGGCAAATCAACAACGCGCACCTGTCGACGGGTGTTTTTGATCGAAGCGGCATTACGGCGGCAGTCATCGCACACCGCTTCGGCGGCATCGGTCCCACAGGAAAAGGCACATCCTGTGACAACGTCGACTTGGGGCAACAACGCTGCCAAAGCCCGCACAGCCGTGGATTTGGCTGTCCCCTTCTCCCCGCGGATCAACACGCCGCCAATGCCGGGGTTAACGGCATTGAGCAGCAGACTCTGCTTGAGCGATTCCTGGCCGACGATGGCCGCGAATGGGTATGTGCGGCGGTGCAAACTAAATCCTCCAGTCCATGCCAACCACCCGGGTGCGAGGTGGAGATAGAAAGCCGTCGGCATAGTGGCAAGTATTATCGAAGATATTTGTGTTGGACCATGATGGCCCCAAAAAAAATCCCGGATCGAAATCATCGATCCGGGATATCCCTTTTTTATCCAAGATTAGCCATAAGACACAAATCCATCCACGTAATTGTGTCCTTTTTTTGTAAAGGCAGGTCTTCTGACTCCCGGATCTGCCTACCGGCTGCGCCTTCCCAACCTTTCGGCCAGTGGCATCTTGCAGCTTTCGTCCCCGGTCACAGCGGCGGGCCCGTCCCCGATTCTCACGGGGTTCCCTATTAATCTCAATTAAGAGCACCTGAACAAGTGATGCAATATAAATTGTCGGTATGAATATTGTCAAGATGAAATGCGCATTAACCCTACACCAAACGACGCCATTGCCGTCGGACCGGCTCTCCAATTGCCTTGCAGGTGAGTAAAAGGGGCCTGACTTAATTAAATTCATTGACCCGAAATTGTATGAAACGATATTGTTCTGGCAGGTCTATGACCATACCGGCTGCGGAAACCATATGGTGTGAAAGGGAATTAATTGGTGGGTATACAAGCAAGTTCAAAAGAGATCTCGGATCGACAGCTCACTCATCTGATCGACACCGCCATAGGTATCGGCGCAAGTGACGCCAAGAGTATTTTTTCTTCTGACATCAGGATTGAGGAGCACTTGGCATCTCTTTGCAATAACGCTATACCATGTGAAAACTTCGGCCTGTCCCCAAGCTGCCCGCCACATGTTCAAGGGCCATCCGCGTTCAGACAGTGGCAAAGAGAAAGCACTTTTTCCATTGTGGTCAGGATCGTTCTGCCGACCCAAATCATGTTATCAAACGAACGCCGTGGCGTTATGCAATTACTTCATGAAATTGTAGCCAATGTCGAACGGGAGGCGATCGAAATGGGGTTCAATGAAACAAGGGCCTTTGCCGGGGGATCCTGTAAAAATCTTTTCTGCAAAGACCACGAAAATTGTCGCGTCATTACCAAGCAGGGCAGTTGCAGAAACCCGAATTTGGCAAGGCCCTCAATGTCCGGTTTTGGTATTGATGTGACTAAACTGCTGCAAACAGCGGGATGGCCGCTAAAAATGGCGAATGAAATAGAGTCTAAGGATCAAGTATCCCTGTCATGGGTTGCCGGGTTGATACTCATTGCCGGCGCAAGCTAACCCCATCGTTGCATAAAAAAGGTTCATAGTTCCGTCCACTCCTCGATCTCTCCCTCCATCTCCAGGTAGGCTTCCCGCAGTTGCTCCTCCATGGCGTCGTCGGCGTCCCACATGCCCCGGCTGATGGCTTCCAGCAGTTTGTCCAGGATGTTTTGCAGGGCAAAGGGGTTGACCTGTTTCATCCACTCCTGCATTTCGGGGTCCAGGGCGTAGGCTTGGGCGATCTTTTCGTACATCCACTCTTCCACCACTTCGGCAGTGGCGTCCCATCCCAGGATCACATCCATCATGTGGGAGATATCGCCGGCGCCCTTGTAGCCGTGGCGTTTCATGCCCGCCAGCCATTTGGGATTGACCAGCCGGGAGCGCAGCACATGTTTGGCCTCTTCGAAGGTGGTGCGCATCTTGACCCGTTTGGGGTCGGCGCTGTCGCCCATCATGGCAAAGGGCAAGCGGCCGCGCACACTCTTGACCGCCACGATCATGCCGCCGTAGTAGTTGTAGTAATCGGTACACGACATCATGTCGTACTCCCGGGAGTCTTCATTTTTAACGGTGACATCCATGCGGGCCAGTTGGCGGCGATAGGCGTCGGGTTTTTGATTGCCGTAAGAGCCCCGCCCATATGCGTGGGAGGAGTAGCGGATGTAGTTGTCGCCCAGGTCTTGCTGGGTTTCCCAGTTTTTGGACTCCACCAGTTCGGCCACGCCGGCGCCGTAGGTGCCCGGCGGACAGCCGAATACCCGGAAGGTGGCCTCGCGAAAGGCTTCCTCTTCGTCCATTCCGGTCCGGCGCAGCTCTTCCAGGTCTTTGTAGACATTGCGGCGCAGAAAATTGGATTCCGGGGGCTCTTTAAAGGCGGCCACCATGCGCACGGCTTCGTCGATGCGTGCCACCAGGTTGGGGAAGGCGTCCCGGAAAAATCCCGAGATGCGCGGCACCACGTCCAGCCGCGGACGTTTGAGTTCGCTTAAGGGAATGACCTGCAGGCCGGTGACGTTGCCGCTGCCTTTGGCCCACACGGGTTTGAGACCCATCAGGTAGTAGATTTCGGCGATGTCGTCGCCCCGGGTACGCATGGTGGTGCTGCCGTAAACCAGGATGCCGATGCTGTCCGGATACTTGCCCGACGCTTCCAGGTAGCGCTCGATCAGGGCGTCACCCAGGCGGACGCCAACCTGCCAGGCGGCCGGGCTGGGAATTTTGTTGGGATCCACCGAATAAAAGTTACGGCCGGTGGGCAAAATATCGGCCTGGCCGCGGCTGGGAGCGCCGGACGGACCGGGCGGTACGAAACCGCCGGCAAATCCGTGGAAGCTGAAATCGATCTCTTCGGTGCAGCGCCGGATGTTGGGCACCAGGGTGTCGGCGATATAGGTCAGCACGGCGTCGATGTCGGCCGACGGACGCTCCAGCAAGTCTTTGGTGACGGCATCGACGCGGTCGGGCCGGTAGCCGGTGGCCGCCAGTCCGTGGACCAGGTCCAGCGCCTTTTCGTGGGCCCGGCGGATGATATCGGCGCCGCTAAAGCCGTTGAAACGACGGAGGCGTTTGCCGCGGTTGTCCAGCACATCGTCATAATCAAATCCCATGGCGCGGACCACGGCTTCGCGCAGGGAGGGGGTGTCGCCGTTGGCCAGACGGGTGAGTTGGACGGCAAATTCTTCCAGACGCCGGTCCTGGGGTGGTGTGCCCATGACATGCAATCCGTCGTTGATCATGGTGTCGGCGAGCTCTTCGATGTAGGCATGCAAGCGCTCCAGGAATCTATCGAACCCTTCGAAGGCCTGCTCCCGGGTGATTTCCAGGTCCTTGTCCAGGTCGGCCTGGGCAACCGCTTCCCATATCATGGGGCGCAGGATCTCTATTTTACCGGGATCTTCGGCCACGGCTACGGTATAATCGTTGACCAGGCCCTGCACCTTGCCCAGGTCATCATACAGGTCGGCATTGGTAAAGGCAGGGGTCAGGTGGTCGATGATGCAAGCGTAGGAGCGCCGCTTGGCCTGGGTGCCTTCACTGGGGTCGTTGATAATATAGGGATAGACATTGGGCAGTTCCATGATGGCCAGATCCGGGTAGCAGGTGTCGGACAGCCCCAGGGCTTTTCCGGGCAGCCACTCCAGGGAGCCGTGCTTGCCCACGTGCATCACCACGTCGGCTTTGAAGACATCCCGTATCCAGCGGTATTGGGCTAAATAGTGATGGGGCGGCGACAAATAGATGTCGTGGTAGATTTTATCGATATTTTCCAGATAGCCCCTGGGCGGTTGGATGGTGATGAATACATTGCCGTTGCACATGCCGGCAAAGTGCATCTGAGCCTCGTGGACGAATAGATCACCGGGAATATCGCCCCAATCTTCGGTCATCTTTTCTCGTATGGTATCGGGCAGTTCAGCGTGCCAGGGCGTAAACAGGCTTTCATCCGCATGGGCCTCGGCCTTGGCGGCCAGTTGGTCCGGGGGCAGCCAGCGCTGGTCGGCGGTCATGCGGCTGAGCAGGTCGTGGGCCAGTTCATCGCCGTCGCCATAGGTTTTTTCAATGTGGTAACCGGCGGCCTGCATGCCATCGAGCAGCAGTTTGACGCTGGCGAAGCTGTCCAGCCCGGCGGCGCAGCCGATGCGATCGTTGCGAGGCGGATAGTGGTGGAAGATGACGGCCACCCGCCGGTGGGCATTGGCTTTGCGCTTGAGTTTTCCCCAGTTCAGAGACAGGCGCACCATTTTGTCCACCCGTTCTTCGATGGGGTGGTATTTGGCCAGCAAGGCGCCGGTGAGCGGGTCGACGGTTTCCTGCTCCCGGGTGGCCACCGGCACAGTGATCAGGGCTCCGTCAAACTCCGGCTGGGCGGCTGAAAAGGAGACATCCATGGCGTGCATGCCCTGGAGGCTCTCTTTCCACTGGGCGTAAGGGTTGAGCGATACCATGGCCTGGATGCAGGGCACGTCCAGACGCGGCAGCAGTGTTTTGTATTCCGGAGCCGCCAGTGTCAGGGCAAAAAGCAGGGGGTTGATCAGCACATCGATGCGTGCGGTTCGGCCCTCCATGAAATAGTGCTCAACGATGTCGTCGGCCCCGCGGTTGCCGAGCTCGGCGTCTTTATGGCGCAGGTGAAACACCGGGATCACATTGGCGCCGTGGGACTCCACGGACCGGATAATGGCATCGATAAAGGCCAGATTGTTGTTCAGCCAATAGGACTGGTAGAACCACAAGCCCACTGTGGGTTTGGAGGGATCGATCTTTTTGGCTAAGTACTTTTCCAAAGCGGGAATGCCGGGCAGGTCCGGATGGTAGATGCCTTCATGGGGCAGGGCCATGGCCGAACGGCATTCGATGCAAGTGTTGAACATGTGGTTGTGAAGATAGATCAACAGCTGATGATAGTTGGTGTACCCCCCATGATTCAGGTAGCGCTGGATCTCATCCCAGACGGGTGTGCCGAAATCCGGAGAGTGCTCGCGGGCGGCTTCCACCGAGTCTTCATCACCGCCGGTGGGCTGTATGTGCAGACGGGGACGTCGATCCGCCGGGATGTCGTCCAGTGCCTGGATCAAGGCATCAAATGCCGGAAAAGAGGCTTTGCCGCCATGCAAGGTGACGATCACCACATCCGATTTGACGGCCTGGTCCACAAATGCCTTCCGGCGGGCCTGGTCGAAAAGCTGGGACTGGGTGCGGGCGTGCACGGCGGTCTTGCCACCCGCCTCGCTGTAGTGCCGCACCCCCTCGCTCAAGGAGGGGATCTCCATGGCCGTCGCTGAAAAATAACATAAGGTATAACAGTTCATCACGCCCCCATAGGTTCTTCTGCCGCGTGCCCCCGGGATAGATCGACACCTGTATGCCGATCGATGGCTTCCGCCAACCGGACCGTATCGTCGCACCGGATCATGGCATTGGCGGTTTCAAATTTCGGCAAGTCGTCACCACGCCGCCTCAAGCTGAAAATCGGTTTACCTGCGTGGATGGCGGTTTTCAAAAGGTCAAGGTTGCCCTGGTTCATAGGGCCGACCCCGAACCCGCAATCGATGACCACGTCGCAGTGATCCATCTTTTGGCCGGCTGCGGCTGTGGCATCAGGATCTATGGCCTCCATGGGCGGCAGGACCGTGCAGTCGGCGCCGAGGGAACGGGCCACATAGTAATCCAGGTCGTTGGTGTGCAGAACGCCGGTGGAAATGGCAAACCCGCCCTTGGCCAGCATTCGGTAGACTTGGGCGCCGCTGCCCATGCCGGCAACGACAAAGACCCTGCCGCGGCAGCCGTCTCCATGCAGTTCAATGCCGCCCAATTGATTGCAAAATTGCGCTCCGTTAAAATCGTAAAGATCCGCCACCGCGCGGTTGGTCAGTACCGTCTCCGGTGTGCCCCAGTGGGTCACCGTGCCGGATTTGATCAGTGCCACGCGGTCGGACACCTTGGCGGCCACGTCCACATCATGCAAAGAGGCCACCACGGTGATGTTCTGGCTGCGGCACAGGTTGCGCAAGATCCCCATAACCTCCACGCGGTGTTTGAGATCCAGATGCAAAGTGGGCTCGTCCAGCAGCAGCAATTGGGGTTGCTGGGCGAGCGCCCGGGCAACCAGGGCTTTTTGGCGTTCACCGTCGCTCAGATCGGAAAAGGTGCATTGGGCCAGATCATCCGCATGGACGTCGGCCAGGGCACGTTGCACCGCGCGATGGTCCGCCGCATCCAATCGGCCCAAAAAATCGGTATGCGGATAGCGCCCCAGCGCCACAAATTCATAGACGGTAAAAAGAGGGGGAGAGACCTTATCCGTTAATACCACGGCCATAAATTTGGCCAGCTCCATGGCGGTGATTTCGGACAAAGCCCTGCCCTGCAACTCGATATGACCGCTGATCGGTTGAAGGTGGCGCGACAAGGTCCGCAGCAGGGTCGTTTTGCCGGCCCCGTTGGGCCCCAGCAAGGAGATAAAATGCCCAGATCGGAAGGTGAGGTTCAGGTCAGTCAGAACCGCTTTTTTGCCGTAGCCTACGGTCAGCTCTGTGCATGTCAGAATATCGCTTTGCGATGGTATAGCCATAGGTGTTAACTCCGGATTAGCATTTCATTTGGCACGAAGTGTTCAGTGCTCAGTTTTAGTATAGAGCAGTTCAATCCTGCCCGAATCCATTCACATTTTAACCCTGCGCTTAAGAAGCAATCCGATCACGACGGGCGCACCAAAAAAGGCGGTGATGGCCGACAGGGGAAGCTCCACGGGACAGAGCAGCATGCGGGCGATCAGGTCGCACAAGCTTGTGACCACGGCGCCCACCAGACAGGCCCCCGGAACCAGGATGCGATTGTCCGAGGTCTGAAAAATCAGGCGGGCCATGTGGGGCACGGCCAGTCCGACAAAGGCCACAGGGCCGGCCATGGATGTGATCATGCCGGCCAGGGCACAGGCGCACAGCAGAATAAGAACCCTGAAGCGGCGGATGTTGACGCCCATGGAGGCGGCATAGGTTTCTCCCAGCAAGAAGGCATTCAGGGGTTTGCTCAACAGATAGATGAGAAGTAGAATCGCGCCTCCAACAATAACGAGAATGCCGATCTCGCTCCATTTGAAACCGGAAAAACTGCCCAACTGCCACAGCACGAATCCTTTGATCTTCTCTTTTTCGGCCAGAGCGGTGAGAATGCTGGTGACCGCATGGCACAGATAGCCCATCATCAGCCCCACAATCAGCAACGTGATACCGCTTTTGACCCGGGAGGCCACCGCCACGACGATCAGCATGACCCCGTATGCACCGGCAAAGGCGGCGACGGTGGTCATGAAAGGTGACAGTACGGTCATGCCCACGGTCAATGTGGTCAGCATAACAAAGGAGACCATCACCGTGGCACCGGAGGAGATGCCCAGGATAAAGGGCCCCACAATGGGGTTGCGGAAATAGACCTGGAGCAACAGTCCGGAGACAGCCAGAAAAGCACCGCCAAAAGCAGCGGCGATGGCCCTGGGGATGCGGATTTTCCAAATGATGGCGCCCATGGTGGAATCGGCATCGGGTTGTAGGAGCACTTGCCAGATCTGCTCCGGTGAAAAGGAGACCGACCCGATACCGATGTTGATGATCATCAGGCAGACAGCAAATCCCCCCAACAGGGTAAATGCCAGAGCGGGACGGCGAAACGATATCGGGGCCGCAGGTGTCATGGTGTGCTGGGCAGTTGTCACGAGCGCTCTCCTTTTTCCATGCCTTCGGGCTCCGGATCTTGATCAGGCAACTCGACGAAGTAGCGGCGCTGATAGTTGCGGTAAAGATCCGGATGGAGGATGGCGGCGATTTCGGTAAGGATCTCGTCGAGGTGATCGCCCGATTGCACATAGTGGGGCAGCGGCGCGAAGACTTTGCCCCGCTTGAATGGACGAATCTCCTTCAATAGTGGATTCATGCGCGCTATCGCCGCTTTGGATGTCGCCCCGCTGTCTCTGGTGCGGTAGGTAAACAGAATGTCCGCCTCTTCGCCGCTGTAAAGAAAACGTTCGATGGCAATTTCAATGCAGGATGTACCGTAGACATCTTCGAAGAGGTAGTCGCTTTGGGCCAACCCCACCAATTCTCCCACCCAGGCGTTACCCGGTTCCACCAACACCCGTTTTTCATAGATATCGCCCCACATCACCTTGGGCGGCGGCCCGGCATCAGCCGT
>JASFKE010000040.1:0-12667 GCA_050118795.1 Desulfobacteraceae bacterium
TTCCTCAAATTCATGGCCTTTAATCGCCTCCTGCACGGCATCAAAAGCTTCTGGTGTCGACAACTCATGCACCAGAAACAGGGCGTCAAAGGGTTCCGGATTAGTGGATGGATCCAGATTGGCAAGCGCCATGGATAGTGCATCGTAGTCAAGACCATTTGCAGCATCCGGCGATGGAAAATTTACACCTGTTGGCGCAACAAAATGGGTGGGCGGGCCCGCAGTGAATAGAGAAATTGAAATAAATAAAACCGAGTAAAAAGCGCACATTTTGAAACATCATCACGACAGTGGATTGGTTCCAAACAAAGTACGGCTAAAGCAGGCTATATTAAAGGCAGCCCAACCATGCGGTGTGGCTGCCTTTTTGAAAAAATTAGCGGCAATTAGATGGCGTCTTTAAGTTTTTTGCCGGGCTTGAATTTAACTACGTTGCGGGCTTTAATCTTGATCTCTTCGCCGGTTTGCGGATTTCTGCCCTTGCGCGCTTTGCGGCGGGTTTTCTGGAAGGTACCAAAACCGACCAATGTAACTTTGCCATTCTTTTTTTTCAGTGCCTTGGTTACACCGGCAATGAAAGATTCCAAACAAGTTTGTGCGTCGGCCTTGGTGATTTCGGCATCTTGGGCCATTTTCTCGACAATTTCCGCCTTGGTCATGAAATTTCCTCCTTTAGGTAAAAGAAAAAGTTAGCAACTCATAAAATGCGAAGTACTTGCCTGCTTCACCCGGCCTTTGTCAATACATAAGTCGCCTTCATTGCGCGCATAAGGGCATTGTCGACCGGGAACCTGGGACAAAGTTTCCATGGCTAGAACCAAGACGGTTGCACCGCTCAAGGGCGTCATTCGATGCGGGCACTGCGGCTATGCCATGGGCCCGGCCTAAACCCGCAAAAAAGACAGGCAATACACTTATTACATCTGCGAAAAAGACGCCAAGCGGACGGTAAGCCGCTGCCCGCTTAAACGCGTGCCGGCAGGTGATATCGAACAAGCGTCATTGAACAACTGAGCGCCGTATTTCGAACCCCGACCCTGGCGGCCAAGACCTATAAAAATCAGAAATACCGGTAGTATCGGTTCTTATTGTCATACGTTAATTGAATGGATGATGTACAAATTAATGGAATTCCCGTGGCCATGCAGGTGTGTTCTGGCTATTTTGCAAAAACTAATTTGAGATTTTTCATTAATTTTCAGTATGATATTTAGATAGACGACATCTTCCTTAAAAAAATTGAAACCGTTTTGGCATTTTTCGGATATTACATAGTGATGCAAGAGGAAACCGATGGCTGAGAATCAACTTTCTGATGCGGATATATCCAGGGGCTGTCGCCAAAACAGTCCCAGAGCTTGGCGTCAGCTGGTGCGAGGCTACACGCCGCTTGTGTATCGTATCGCCTTGCGTATTCTCAAAAATCAAGCGGCAGCCGAAGACGCTGCCCAGGAAGTGTTTATGACCGTGCACCGCGCCATTGAAAGCCACGATCCCACACGACCATTGGCGCCCTGGCTGGCCCGGATCACTTATAATGACTGTCTAAAACGTCTTGATAAAACCCAGCGCCAGTCTAAAATGGAGCTGGATAACGAGCAAAACAAACGGAATGCAGCATACCATGATGAGTCACCGGAGCACCATGTACATCAAAAACAAATGGCCCAGCACATCGACCACGCTCTGGATCGTTTATCCGCCCAAGACCGCGGGTTGATCGTTATGCGTTACCGTGAAGGCTTTTCTGATAGTGAAATTTCTCAAGCCACCCGAATGCCTGTGGGAACAGTAAAAACCCGCCTGCACCGGGCCCGGGCCAAACTGAAAAAATATCTGTTCCCCCTTTTTAAGGAGATATCCCGATGAACCAGGATTTTTATGACCGCATTGAAGATTATTTGGACGGTGCCCTGGACGGTGAAGCGGCCCAACGCTTTGAACAAGATTTACTTCAGGAAGAAGTTGCTTCTCAATTCAGGGAAGCATTGCTCCTGCGAGACTTACTGGGCAGCCTGCCACCCGACCAGCCCCCAGAGGGTTTGGTTGAGCGAATTGAATCGGCTCTAATTCAGCGTCGACGTGCCCCTGAACCACACCCCGCAACTGACGCGAAAAGGCGTTACGGAGCACTCAAGGCTGTGTTCAAAGCCGGATTGCGCTGGCCGGAATATGTCTTTGCCGGTTTTGCAAGCGGATCACACGGCCTGAGAGGATCGATCAATGGCGTTAAAACCATTGGTTACTCTTTGGGACCATTGCAGGAACCGGCCCGCAAACGGATGCAGGCCGTGAGTTTTACCCGTAAACCGATATGGAAAATTGCACTGTCCAGAGTGTGGCAGGGAGTATCGGTATGAACCTGTTTGCCACTATCGGTATCGTCATCATTATTGGGATACTCATCCTTTTGATCGTTCCATGGCGGATCCGACTCAACGGCTGGGTTGACGATCAAGAAGGCGTCGCCTATTGCGCTTCTTTGGATTGGGGCCTGATCCTGCTTACGGTCACCAAAACAATGGGCCGAGCGTTGGAATTGTCTATTTTGGGTCTGCCGGTGGCCCACTTCTCAGAGTTCCCAAAAGCTAAAAAAAAGAAGAAGAAAAAGAAAAAAAAAACATCCTTGGCCAAAGCCGACGTCATGAAACATCATCGCCAAACGGTAAGTTACATTCTCGGCCGCACGGCCAGGGCAGTAATTTTAAAAGGCCATCTGAAGGGCCGCATCGGATTGTCCGATCCGGCAGACACGGCCTTAATCGATTTTTTTCTCCGCCTGGTGAGGCAGCCGTCCGAACGTTTCAAACTGGCGCTGACCTGTGTCTATGATGAAGAGGTGGTCCACATTCACGCCAATCTGCGTGCGACTCTCATTATCGGCTATCTTCTGCTGACCGCCGGAATGCTTTTATTGGAAAGACCAACCCGCATGATGTTGCACGGCTTTCGTCATGCATAAGAAGGAGGCTTTTTTATGAACGATTTAAAAGGAATCATCTCAATGATCAGCGAGAAACTTAAAAAAATGGCCCAGAGCAATGCCGTCGTGACCCAGCCGGTTTCATTTGGCGATCGCCATGTGCTGCCCATGTGCGAACTTAAACTGGGATTCGCCGGCGGCGGTGGTACTGGTGAAGACAAGGGCGGTGGGGAACAGTCCGGCGGCCAGGGAACAGGTGGCGTTGCCGGTGGAAGCGCAAAGGCCACACCGATTGCCGTAATCGTGGTGGACGGTCAGAATGTACGCATTGAATCATTAGGCAAATAATTCTTTCATCTTTAGGAGGCTAACATGACAAACATCTCTGAATTTATAGAAGAAGTAACCCAGTCACTCAGCGACGCAGCCAACAGCGAAGTAGTGGTCGGTCAGACGATTGAATTGGGATCAGCTAAGATTATACCCCTTTGCAGGATAAGTATCGGTTTCGGCGGCGGTGGTGGTGAAGGCGAAGGCGACTGCCACAGTCAGGGTAAAAAGGGCAACCACGCCAACGGCAAAGGCAAGGGCAGCGGCGCCGGCGGCGCAGCAAAAGTAAGGCCGGTAGCCGCCATCGTCTTTACCGAAGAGGAGGTCAGGGTGGAAAAGATCCCGGATAAATCAGGCCCCCTCGATAAAATATTCGAAAAAATCCCAGATCTTATCGACCTGGCTCAAAAACATAAGCATTGATAGATAAGGATATAGCCTTCCGGACGCGAATCGGACTATGTCCGGGCAAAACGGAAAATCAGGGGCTAAACAGAGAATTTTGGTGAAAAATATGGTAAAAATCGGACGCGTAGAGAATGACGCCAATAGATGTCAATAGCGCCAAACCATTTGAATATAAGTTAAAAAATAAAACCCGTCCCCCCGGCGATTGTGCTCGGAAAGACGGGTTATCAACTGTATAATGGTGGAGGCGGAGGGAGTTAAACCTGCGTTAGCCCTAACAGCCACAAGGGTTTACAGCTATTTACCGAATATGTGTAATAGGACAATAAAAATTCGAACAAAATCATGAAGAGCAGGTAACTCTAATGAATTTTGTCAATTTCCTGGAGAATTCCATCAATCACTTGTCATCTTCCGGAAACTCACCATAACACATTGTAAAAATGAATAAAAAAATAAACGTGAGTATTTGGGTGCAATTCTCGATCAGGGAGGAGATTATTTTGAAAAAGGATTGGATATTTGCAGTTGATAGTCGATCTGTTGACCGTCTTGCATGTCTTCAGAATACAAAACTTGGCAACCGGCAACCAGGGCGGCGGCCACGATCATTGCATCATAGACACTAAAACCATAACGTTCGGCGATATACACACCTTTGCTATGGGTTTCAAGGGTCAATGGTTCAGTCAAACACAATGATCGAATTAAATATAAAAACTCGTTTATCTCTTCCCATGGCAAGGCCAGTTGCCTTCTGGCGACATTGACCAGTTCATTTAAAACCTGCACACTGATAATGCCACCCGATTGTAAAACAGATTCGGCCTGGTCAGCTTTTTCGATATCAGACGACAGAAGATAAAGAAATACATTGGTGTCAATAAACGCTTTAGTCTCTGGCATTGGCATCTTCTCGGTCAAATATGAAATCGGTGGGTAATTTTCCCCGAAATTTTCTCAATCGAGTAAGAATATCGCTTTTATTGGGTTTTTTTCTCAACTTAAAGACACGTTCGTCTGCAATCAAAACCTCTATATCGTCGCCTTCTTGAATCTCTAATGCCTTAATCACCGAAACGGGCAGGCGAATCGCCAAACTGTTCCCCCATTTTGAAACCTGCATAACAAACCTCCCAAAATGATAAACATAGAAATAATGTATATCATCCGTGTTTCCATTTCAAGTCTTGTCTGAAAAACCGATCCGTGATCCTTATCAACCTCCGAACTGGACACTTAATTGTACACTGTGTCCAAATCAGGGTGGATAACAAGCTATAGGTACTTGATTTTAATACAAGTTATGGTGGAGGCGGCGGGAGTCGAGCCTGCGTTGGTCCTTACAGCCACATTTTCACCTCTTTGATGAAATGCCAGGGCTTTCAGCACTATAAAGGCACCAGGACCACATACCCATATTTCACGCTCAGCCTTTTCACCCATCAATGTGACACCTTTCAAAGGGACTTTCTTTTGATCCTGAAAAGCCAAACGAAGGCCCGGCGTTATGACAGCAGCAAAATCCTTTTCAATGTGGCGTAAATCCCCTCCCTTGTCAGTATCTTGGCTTGGTGGAATCAGAAAATCCCCAGTCACCTTCAAGCCAGAGGAAGTGCAAACTCTCCATCTTTGTATCCGGGTCATCTTTCTGAGCAGCTCCTCTCCTGATCGAGCGGCAACGTGTCCTTTGATGATCTGATGCTTTGAAAAATCGTAGGCCTCAAGCCAGGCCTCAAGAAGCTCTTCCGGATTTAATGGTTTCAAAGCCCCTTTATTCATCTCTACCTATCAGATTAAGCTCTTCCAGCCTTCTGACAATCCGGCTGGTATATCCTTCGTCCAAACCTGTGATTTGCGAAAGCTCTCGCTGGCTGTGGCCTTGTTTCGGATCAATAAGCAACTGTCGCACGATTCGGGCACCTTTAGGTGCAAACACGTTGGCCGGCCGGCCGGCTTTTTTAAATTTGTTTGGCCGGCCCTCGATATGAATCAAAACACCTGGGGCTTTGATATGAGCGTTTCCTGATAGATCGATCCAGGACACACCATGCTCTTTACAGAGATCCATCCCGGATCTTCCCATATAAGGAATCGAATTGCCTCCCCATATATAACTATCTATGGCATTGTCCACTCATCCGGCAATCAGCAATAAATTGAACTGGATGAATATCCAGTATGTGTTCTGAATTTAGACATCCTTCTTTCCATTAAATTTCAGTGAGTTCATTTGCACAAGAGTAAGGTATTAAAGCACCCGTATCAGATTCTATCCATATTTTTTCGCGATGAGCAGCATAATAAACCTCTTGCTCGTTAGGAAACTTTTTAGCCACACGCTGAATAATGCGTTCCTCCTCCCGGGAAAGGGCCTCGGCATCGTTTACGTCCGATTCCTTGATTGGCTTCACCAAGTCTCTGTAATTATTCAGTTGGGGACCATAAGTTATGGCAGCGTAGCTTGCACCTGTAAGTCCTTTGCCGAGTTGCCGAAAAGCGAGCATATCCGCGTACCATAAATATTTAGCTAAAAACAAAAACTTGTCTCCGGACTTGAGCAAACGCTTTTCAAGAATTTTCTCAAATGTTTTGGCTATAAGCTTAATTCGCGGCAGGCTGATTTCACGGTTGCCGGTGTAGTTGTCCGTGCGGCAGCTATATTGCAGTTGCATCCGCAAGGCATGATCCATAGACTTGCTCTGGATCATGCCCGTTTCCCAGCGTTTGATGCTGGCAATGCCAACATTCATGACTTCGGCCAATTGTTGTTGGGTAAGCCCTCTGGTCTCTCGCAAGGATTTGATTTCCTGACTGGTAAGAAAGCCCACCCTTGTTCGATAGGCGTCGGCAATAGCACGTTGTACATCACCGGCAGACTGCACGGTACCAGCTTCAAGTCCGCATTCCGGGCAAATGAATGCGTCAGCCATATATTCAATGCCGACGCCTTTAAACATTTTCTGTTTCTTTAATCTCTTTTGCTCCATCGGGCCATGCCCTTTGGGACAATTCAGCGCTTTCATGATGATTCCTCCATTGGCCGATCCTGATGCAGGGATACCAGCCAAAACGATCCTTCAGTTAAGGCAAATTTGAAATATACCCTGCACAAAAAGCGACAACTCTCGACCACAAAGGGGAAAAGCTCAAGGCCTTCGATTTGTTGCTTGTAAGACCTTTAAGGATATGATTGCATCAAAATCGGTTGCCTGCTTTTGCTTGACCAAGATTTTCCGACAGGCCGAGCAATCGTTGATTATCAAATACGCTCATCAGATCAACCGTGGGGATATACCCCGCATCGATTCGCCGTTTAAAAAACCACATATATGGCAGAACGGAAATGATTGTCTGTTTTTGGACTCAGACGCAGCCACCCAGGAACAGCTCAATTTCGTATTCAGGGTTAAAAGGTTTTTCGATCTTAAAAACGCACCTGTAGAAAAATCTTATGCGAGCGGAGATGACGATCTGTATGAATTTCGTGTCAGCGAACCGGTGGTGCCTTACGAAACTGAGTTGACCATTCCCAAAAAATTTCAACATTGCTGGCCTTGTAGCTCTATTTTAGGGCCTATAAACAACCTCGAGGACAGGCAACTCCCATTCATCCGCCTGAATCCATTTTAGGAAACTCTCGTCAGGATCATCCCGATTGCGTTTCAGCATGGCCACAACACGAACATCAATAATCTGCTCCAACATCTTTCTCCATTTGTTGGATCCTTCTTTAGACAGTTTGGCCAAACACCTTCCTTCACAATCATGGATTTCCAGCTTCGAATCGTTATTGTAAAATGAAACACACTCTCCTGCTTGTAACGCTCCCAAGTAGTCATGAATTGAATGTGATTGAGAAAAACGGCCAGCATAATCCAAATAGATTTCATCTAAACCCAGAAGTTCATATCTTCTATGCGTGTCATCATTGAATTCAACCTGTTCTCGATACGTCAGTGGTAAGGGAAACTCTCCTCTGATTTCCTCAAGAAACGGATTGGGTTTTTTAGAATTCTTCAATAGGCATAAGGTTTCCTCAGCTCGTGTCATACCGACATACATGATGCGCCGCTCTTCTTCCCACTGTGATTTATCCACCGGTAGGCTCCAGTCGCCATCGAGAATAAATACATGGGGAAACTCCATACCTTTAGCCGAGTGGATGGTACTCAGGAAAAGGCCATTTCCAATCACCTTTTCCCGACGCTGTTCAGCCACGAATTCATACAAGCGATCAATCGCACGGCTTACCGGCAGCATGCTGTCCATGGTTTCGCCACGATAGCTCTCAAAGAACAAGTCAATCAATGCCCACCATGAATTCGGCTCTTGTCCAGCACGAATCGCATCAATCCCTTTTTTTAAATCGACAGCCCTCGCGTTTTTCTTCTCCCTTGCCTCCAGCCAATCCAGGGTCATCCTAATCTCTCGAACCCTATGCAAAGGAAGCCCCTTGCTCAAAATCGTTTTCACAGGGTATCCGGCGGCCTCCAACACCGCTCTGACAGCAGCCAACGGGGCTTTTGTTCGCGACAATACAGCAATATCATACCAATCTGTTTTCGAATCGAGTTTCTTCAATCGGTCGATTTCATTCTTTATATAGAAGGCCTGGTGTAGAACATCCTTGACGGAAACAATTTGAACTTTCCCATTGCTGACCGGATCCAAATGCTCCCATCGTCCACCGGGCAGATTCGGTTGTCGCTCTCGGTTAATGCAAATCGGATATGCGCCTTTCATTCTGTCTCGATTATATCTGATCAAGGCATTGGAAGCGGTAATAATATGCTTGCTTGAACGGTAATTTTCAACAAGATAGATTACGTTCTTACTGTAATCGCTTTGGAATTGTCGAATAAAATGAACATTTGCCCCCCGAAAAGTGTAAATATTCTGATCGTCATCACCCACCGCCAATATGGAAAGCCGGCCGTCATCTTCAGCAAGCGACCGCCCGGCAATGGCTGATACCAAGTCATACTGATTTTCATCAATGTCCTGATATTCATCCACCAGAATATAGCTGTAACCGGCCAGCAACCTGTCCCGATGTTCGTCCGGTTCGAGTCCGGGGATATCTGTTTCACCCTTTACCAGTTTAACAGCGTCTTTGATGATGCGGTCAAAATCAATATGACCTTTATCTTGCGATTCGGCCATATCCCGGATGGAAATGCCAGCCAGGCGCATGGCTACACCGTGATAGGTAGCAACAGTGATGCCATTGGCCGCCTTTCCGACTAAAGCATGAAGCCGTTTCTTTAGAACCACAGCTGAGCTGTGGTTGAAGCACAGTACCAAAATCTGTCGTGCTGGAATCCGTTCAACCTCCAGCAGGTAGGCACAACGGTGAACGATCACTGTTGTTTTTCCTGATCCAGGTCCGGCGAGAATAAGCATGCTGTCTTCTACCGGACGTCCCACTGCAGATATCTGCACCGGATTGCGCAGATTTTCCACAATCTTACGAAAGGACTCTGCAGTGGTGGCCTTTTCCAGGAGCTCTTTTTCACCCTCGAAATATTTGTTGATAAATTTGACACGTCCCAGAGCAAAATAATCCAAGACCAAGGTGAGTGCACTGGCAATCTTATCGAGCGCCAAGGTTGCATACCGCATCATCACATGCACCTGCAGACGTCTCTCGCGATAGTGAACGGCTAACGGTTTATAATCACCTTTGTTGTAATAACGTCCACGGGCTGTCTGGGCCAGGCGAATGGTCATGGCCTGCCGAAGGATCGCCAATCCGTTCTGCAACTCGATGACATGCTGTTCATGTAGAAACATAAGTGCCCGCTCTATTGCCGGCAAAACCTTTTTAACTTCAACACTTAAGAATAAATCCGCTTTGATGGCGGCTGACAGTTGGTCGCTTGTAAAGGACAGCTGTTGGTTGCCGATCATTCGAGCATCGGTTTCGGCAGTCTGCTTGTTCACCATCTCTGCCAGTGTTTTTAAGATCAAATGGGCGACACTTTGCCTCAAAAAAATGGTTTTAAGGATATTATCCCAACTGCGATTGAGCCTAACCTGGTAACGATTCCGATCAACATGGCCGATCTCAAAGCTGCCCTTTGATGAGGCAAAGCCCTTACCGTCATAGGAAATGCCTTTAATCAACGGCCGCAGGATATCAGGGCTGGTTGTATACCCTTCGTTGGAAAGCTTCTGATTGAGACGACGAATGTCCATCTCCACCCAGTGACCTTCATCGGCATCAGGATCCTCAACTCGCAAAAGCCGTACAAGTTTGTTTTCAAGATCGCAAACCGTTTCAAAGACCTTAAACGCGTTGTTTTTCCCCTTTGGGCGAAAAGTTGCCGACAGAATGAGCCCCTGGTCGACCAGCCCGGCATCCGCCATGTCGTGCAATATCTTTATCACAATCTGGGCGGCTGTCAGTCCTGTTTTCCGTTCCATTTCCAATAGCCGTTCTTTTTCCGGGAACAGCGCTTCGGCAAGCGCATCGGCCCGAATTCCGCGGTCTTCCTGACTGTTGATGAGTTGCTGCAGAATGTTGAACCAAAGGTTTCTCATTTGCGGACTCAAGTTGAGTCGATCCATGACCGCGGCGGCCGCTTCGAGGGAGTCAACCATTGGTTTGCCCTGAAACAACTCAGTCAGGTTGTGGTTGCGCTCTAAAAAACCAGCCCGCTCCAGCCAGGCAACGGCAGCCCTGATTTTGGTATCCCTGAACTCCGGTTTAAGGGCCTGCATTTCAGCCCAATCTTCGTTCCGCAGCAACTCATCGCTGGTAACAACGATTTCGCCATACGGGTTTTTCTTCTTTCGTCGCAAGGCCCGCAAGATACGTGAGATCTCCTTTTGCCTCACTTCCGACATTGCCCCCATCGAAAACTGTAGGGCGACATCCTGCTGATCATACAAAAGAACACAACGCGCCGGTTTCAAATCCCTGCCGGCGCGTCCGGCCTCCTGGATGTAATTTTCTAACGATCCGGGCATCTGATAATGCAATACAAGGCGAATGTTTTCTTTGTCGATACCCATTCCGAAAGCGTTGGTAGCGCAAATAACAGGCACTTGCCCTTCTACGAACGCCTCAATGATATCCCGCTTCTCTCCTGGATCTAATCCGGCATGAAACGCTTCGGCACGCATGCCTTGATGGTTTAGAAAATCCCGTATCTCCTCCGTCGTGTTACGAGTGGCGGCGTAAACGATAACCCCGCCCGGTTCATCAGTGGCAGCAATATGTTCCTGAATCAATTCGTTGGTACGTTCCAGTTTTTCGGCCGTAGCAAGAGGAATGACTTCAAACGACAGATTATGTCGCTCTACCCCACCCTCATAAAGTAGAAGATCCTGTTCGAGTTCTTCACGAAAATGGGTCTTGATTTCCTCAATTACACTCTTTTTCGCGGTAGCCGTAAAGCAACCAATTGGGGGCACCCTTTGATCCTGCTCCTTGGAAAACTCTCTTATAAAACGGGCAGCGTAAAGATAGTCCGGTCTGAAATCATGCCCCCACTTGGACAGGCAGTGGGCCTCATCAAACACCCAGCACCCGATCTCGCGTTGTTTGAGAATGTTTCGAACACCGACGCTGCGAAGCTGTTCAGGAGAAAGATATAAAATGGCTGTATCGCCCAATCGAACCCGTTCAAACACCTCACCACGCTCCGGTGCGGTCTGGAGCCCGGATACCACCTCGGCAAAAAGGGTTCCGGTTTTTTTGACCAAGTTGTCTACCTGGTCTTTCATCAGGGCCTGCAGTGGGGAAACGACAATTGTCAGGGCCCCACGCCGCCAATAGCGAACCAAGGCCGGAAGCTGGTAACAAAGCGACTTACCGCCGCCGGTCGGCAGAATCCCCAGCACGGGATGGTCACCCATGCAGCCGTTCACAATCACCCGTTGCAGGCTTTCACCCTCTTCGCTTTTAGGCTCTTCACGAAACGACGGATAACCAAAAAACCGCTCCAGTTGGCGCTCAGGATCATGATTCTCCGTGCAATAAGCACAGGTCGAATTGCTGCAGGGGTCCTCCCGCAGAGCCTTGATAATGTTTGTTAGTTCCGGGAATCGGTGCCGTACCCAAGGCGGCAGCACCGAATTGCCACCCGCGACCGACAACCAAGCCATACAGTATGCGGCCGCCGGCCGTTTTTCAGGGTCGACCAAAAGATCGGGCACAATTTGCTTGACCGCATAACTGCACACACTCTCGGCTGTCTGAGCGATAAAGAAATCAAGTGCTTCTTCAGGGCTGAGGATGACTTCAGTCGCCAGATTGGAAAACATCACCGAATGCCCCGAACCGGGAAAACCGTTGAAAACACTATCCTGAAAACAAAATCGGTAAAAATCAATCTTTGTAGGACTTTGTTCTGCTATAGATAAAAAACTTTGCCATTGGTCCCCAAACACCGAAGCAGCCAATTTTGCATCTTCAACAGGACTGTTAATGGCCGTCCTGACCAGTTTATAATCTTTCACCAGGCGGTGGTAAGGATTTTGCGGAAAGGCTAGTGGTGACAGGTAAAGGGTATCGATAATGGGTTTTTTAAGAAATTCAAGCCAAGGGGCTGCGATTTTTAGGACTGGAAAGTCATGCCCAAGCAAATTGTGTCCCAGAATATATGTGGCGGATTGAGCAAAGCGATCCAGCTCATTCATAATTTTCGCAGAGCCGGCGCTTTTTACTTTTTCATATACGCTCCCATTAAAAACGGCCCCGATATGCCTGATCTTACCGGTTCTCGTCGTTTCAAGATCCAGAAACAGCGTCTGTGCTATGAATTCGGGTAGATCCATTTTATCAAAATCCTGGACGTAAAATAAATCCAATTAGGATAGTCCAGTTTCCTTTACCCCATCGTTGCAAAAGTCTTTAGGGCGCCAGAGTCAAGGCGGCAAGGGTGCAGCCGTTAATCTACTGCAAACCCTTGCCAACGCGGGATCTGGCGCCCTAAAGGCTTTCCCCCTAATCATACTAAGATGGGGGTAAAAAAGATGGCATACAATAGACCCGAT
>JASFKE010000041.1:0-12529 GCA_050118795.1 Desulfobacteraceae bacterium
GCGAAGATATTTGTTCCCAAAGAAGGAGAAAAACTCTAAAGCACCGCTGCAAAAAAGATCTATTCCAAATCAAATCAGCTTCAGCCCAAACGGCTCAATTAGCGGGGTATCCATTTTTTTTGCGCGGGGTGTGCGGGGTAAATTTATCTCTAAATTTGAAGCACTATTATACAAAATACGCGCCAAACAAAACCGAGTGATTGCATTTTTGGCAACATATTGAACCGTCCAGTATTAAATTCATATTAGTTCTGAATAATCAATACCATAGCCATGACAGGTTTTTTTTGCGGGGATACCAATTGCATGAAAAGGCGCCATTGCCTAAAATTTTACTAAAGATTTGAATGCCGTCACGAGTGTAGGGGGATTTTACTGTGTAATTTTCCCCAATGTGGGGGTTTTCACACAAAAATAGCCTTACTGACGATCTCAACCACCTGACCGGATATTTGGCGTATGACCTTATTTTTGCGCGAGCCTTTAGGGGTTTTCAACCGTGCCTTTGATGATACCCGAGTCAGTGGGACCTGAATAGGCCAACCTCTCGATGTTGGACACCCCGGCTTTGTGAAGCATCCGGGTGATCTGTCTTTGGGAGTAGGACTGCCCTTCGGCGGTGGCCTGGAGCATGTTCAAGGCAAAAAGGGCCGGAAAAAGCGGGCCGTCCATCGAATCGAAGAGAATAAAGTCGTGGATAAGGATAATGCCGCCCGGTTCCAGTGTCCGAACCGCTTTGGATATGATCCGCTCACATGTTTCGGGCCCTTCGGAGTGAAGGATGTGGGAGAGCCAAACCACATCGAAGCGACCGCCAATATCCTCTTTGATATAATTACCCGGGCAGAAGGATATTTGCGAGGAGAGCCCATACTGTGCGACGGTTTTTTCGGCATATGGTTGAGTGGTGGGCAGGTCATAGATGACCGCCTCAAGTTTAGAGTTTCGGCTGCAAAATTCAATGGCGTAGGTGCCTGGGCCTCCGCCCAGATCCAATAGTCTTTTGCGGTCGCTCAAATCGATCTCGGCCGCTATATGGGGCGCCTGCTGGGAGGCGATATTATACATACCCATTAAAAATGCTTCGCGCCTTTGATTTTCATCGCCACCATGAGCGGCACGTTGGCTTACCGGCTTGCCGGACCTGACGGCCCTGTCCATTTGGGCCCATGGGTCAACCAGATAGTGATGGTGCATGATCATATGCCCAATGTAGGATTCCGAATTTCGATCCAAAAATTTACTGGCGGAAGTTCCGTTTTCGTATGCCTCTTCACCCTTTTTCAGCAATCCCATAGCGGATAGAGCGTTGAGCATCAACCGGGTGCCCCTCACATCGGCGCCCGCCTTTGCGGCCACCGTTTCGGCATCCATGGATCTATTTCCGAGCAGGGTGAACAGGTCGAGTTTCACCCCGGCATGAAGGGTGAACACCTCCCAGTAACTGCCTGATAGTTTAAGTAATTCTCCTGGACTCCATTTAGCTTCAGCCATAGCCTCATACTCCCTTTCGGACGGCTTATAGGGTTGCGGTAAAAGATAATTTAGCCTTGCCGATAATTTTATCTTAAAACCTATATCAGGCTACGATAGTGCAATTATTTTTTGCCCCAACCCTTATATCTCCCGGCCCCATCGTACATCAGCCGATATTCGGCATTATTGCCCACAAGATCGCGGCTCGGTCGGAATCCCGATAATTCCCAAGACAGAGAATGCCACCGTTCTGTAGTTGAAAAATCGGCCCCTCTTGCTGACCGGTCACAATATAGGCCGCCAATTTCTCCAAAAAGGGCAGGTGCCCGACAATCATTGAGTTCGACGAAAAATCCAGTGTTTGTGAGTAGATCTTGACATCGTCCATGGGGTTGAGCCCCTGGTCGGGGCGCACCCCTTTTTCCGGTGCTAAAATATCGCCCATAATTTGAGCCGTCTGAAGCGCCCGTTGTTTCCCGCTGTGCCGGATTTCGGAGACTTCGACGCCATAGCCGGCAGCCACCTGGGCAATGCGCCGGACATCTTCAATGCCTTGGGCAGACAGGCCCTTTTGAGGGTCCTGGGCCTTTGACAAAGACTTGCCGTGCTGAACCAGATAGATCGCCATAGCTTCCTCCCGTCTGTCCGGGGTGTTATTTTGTCGGATGCACATTGGTTTTTACCATAAAATTAGAGTGACCTGCAATAATCTCTTAGGATTCGTGCAAAGACAAGTATTGACAATAGACTTGATTATTACCCGGCAGCCCCCTATATTGTGTGATCAAATTCGCAATTAGACTACGGCGGCAAAGCTGGCTGTGCATATCGAAAGGATCACCCGATGTCCAAAGCATCTAAAACTCTCAAGGGTTACGTCAAAACGTCAAATATGTATCTCACTGTGCTGGTGGCGGTTTCCGTCGGTTTTTTAGGCGGTGTATTGTTCAGCTCTTACAAATCGGTCTCAATGGCCCCTGTGGCTTCAGCACCCGCTGGGATGCCCTCTTCGGGCCAACCTTCAGAGGTGCCGCTGACAAACGATCAATCCAAAAAACTGGCCGCTCTCATCGAGGCCACTAAAGCGACACCGGACAACACCCAGGTATGGACCCAACTGGGCCACTTCTATTTTGATACGGGAAAACCGGACAAAGCCATCGAAGCATACGAAAAATCACTCTCCATAGATGGGAACCGGCCTGATGTGTGGACCGATTTAGGCGTCATGTACCGGCGCAGCGGAAACCCCCAAAAAGCAGTCGATGCCTTTGATCACGCCCTTGCCGTCAACAGCCGGCATGAAATTGCCCTGTTCAACAAAGGAGTGGTCTTCATGCATGACCTTAATGACACCAAAGCGGCAATCGGCGCTTGGGAGTCACTTCTGGAAGCCAACCCCGGTGCAAAAGCACCCAACGGACAATTGGTGAGTACCTTGATCAGCGAATTGAAGAAGAGAGATCCTTCGTAAATTGACTTTTTTCCAATTCATTGTAACGCTTTGTAACGTCCGCAATGACAATATCCGGGCAATATCTCCAAGTCTTACCGCATCGGCTCAGTGCCCGGACATAAAGCCTTGGCAATAGAAGCGGGTTTCTTTGAAATTATCAACCAATGATGCAATTAAACACATCATCGAGCCTCGAAAAATTCAATTTGACGGCTTTCCAGTTTCCCGCGCCCTCCCAAAAATCGGGCTAAATGGTGTGGGGCCTTGGCTCTTTTTCGATCATATGGGACCTTATGATTTTGAGGCCGGCCAAGGTCTCGATGTGCCTGCCCACCCGCACATCAACCTGGCCACCGTGACCTATCTCTTTGAGGGGGAAATTATTCACAGAGACAGTCTCGGCAACGTCCGGAGCATCACACCCGGTGCGATTAACCTGATGGTTGCCGGCATGGGCATTGCCCACTCCGAACGAAGTCCTGATGCACTGCGTCAATCCAGTCACAGCGTTCATGGGTTGCAGCTTTGGCACGGCCTTCCCGCAGAACAGGAGGAAGTCGCTGCAAGCTTTCATCATTACCCCGTTGAGGATATACCTGCCATAACGCAGAATGGCGTCCAAAAAAGGCTCCTCATAGGAGAAGCATTCGGACAAAAATCACCAGTAAAGACTTTTACCCAAACGCTCTACGCTGAGTACCACCTCCAGTGCGGACAGTCGACTGCCGTTCCTGAAGATGTGGAAGAACTGGCACTCTATGCAGTGGATTCGATGCTGAGGGTCGATAATGAAATCCTGCCACCGCGCCGACTCGCCTTGCTGACAGCCCGAAGCCACCAAATTTATGCCGAAAACCAGACCCGAGTAGTCTTTATTGGAGGTCAACCGCTGGGCAGGCGATACATGTGGTGGAACTTTGTCTCTTCGACAAAAGAGCGTATTCAACAAGCAATGGACGACTGGAAGCAGAAACGTTTTGGCGACGTATATGGTGATAACGCAGCACCCGTGCCACTGCCTGAGTCTGATTCATATTCCTTGATGTCCGATTAAATACTGAAAACTTCAGCGATAAACCCAGGGTTTAGCAGTAATGCAAAATTGCATATATATTACTTTTATTTCTTCGGCCTTCATTTTTATACCTCCGAAGGAGGCAAAGAATATAGCCCCGGGTGTAAACCCGGGGGACTCAATACCCCGTACCCACAAGCTCCGAAGGAGCGACAGATATCCTTTGCTTCTGTCACTCCTTCGGAGTTGATCCTATTTATCATATGTACCCCGGGTTGACACCCGGGGCTATAATCATTGGCCCCTTCAGGGCCGTATGCGTTCATGGCTATTTTTAGGTATCTTTGGCAATCGGCACGAAGAGCCACATGTTGTCGGCATACCAAAGACCAAAAAAACTTAAGACATCAAAAAAAATCTGAATGTTTAGTGCATTGTCCTGCGGTCAAGGAAAGGGTGGACTTCGAAGTTCAATTGCGTTAGGTGTAGCCGGCAATTGCGACCACTTGTTGAAGGAGATACCATGGGCTTGTTTAAGTTATTTGCCGGAAAATCCCCAGCTGACTATGAACGCAAAGGCGACGCGTTTGCGCAAGGTGAAAATTGGGGTGAAGCCAAACTGGCCTTTGAATCGGCTCTGGAAAAATCGGCCTCCCAATTACCGGCCGATCTGGAAATGCGCCACCGTTTGCAGGAAAAGCTGCGCACCAGCAAAGAAGCACTGGCCCGGAACCACCGCCGGGAGGCCGAGGCAATGATGGAAGCCGGCTATATGGACGACGCCCGGGAACTGCTGGTCCTGGCCATGGACCTGACGGCCGACGCACAATTGAAGGCAGCATTGGCCCGGCAGATCGAGCAGGTGGCTCCACAGCAGATGCCGGAGATTCACCTGCGCACCTGCGATACGGCAACATGTTTGAACGACTTAGAAGTTGACCCGGCAGAAGAAGATGCCAACAGCCAGTTCAATATCCTGCTGGGCACGCTTCCGGAGAAAATTCAGCAGGAATACCGCAGCTACGGCTATCATTTTAAATATGGCTACCTTGCCCTGAACCAGGGCGCCTTCGACCAAGCCGTGGAGCACCTGACCCAGGCGGCCGAAGCCAACCCGGAACCATCCAGCCTCATACCCCTTGAACTGGCCACTGCCCATGTCAACCTTGGCCATACCGCTGAAGCCCAGGCCTTGCTGGAAAAACTGGTTCGGCACCAACCCGACCTCCTGCCGGCCATTCAACTGCTGTGCGACGTCTACTGGAGCCAACAGGCATACGACAAGGCCATGGACCTTCTGGACGACCTCGCGCCGGATTTGGCCGAATCCATGGCGGCCTACCTGCTCAAGGGCGAAACCTTGCTGCAGGCATCCCGCTACGAAGAAGCCCGATCCTTCTTCCAGCAAGTTATGGAGATTTACGGCTGGCATGATTCGGTTGCCCTGTGCCTGGCCAGGGCCCATGAATCGTTGAACCAGATCCCTGAAGCCCGGGACATTTACGCACAGATGATTTCCCAATGCACCGGCTGCGGCAGCCGCGTCGATCCGGCTATCAAGCGAAAGTACGCCGACCTCAGCCTGGCCGCCGGCGAACACTCCACCAATGTATTGGAGTACTACCTCGACCTCTGCCAGGAGGATCCGGCCAACGCCGTCCAATACTACCGCAACATCAGCCGCATCTATGCGGCCCAAGGCCAAGAGATCGAGGCCCGACGCTTTCAAGCCATCGCCGAAGAGATGGACCGGAGGATCAAAACAACCGATTGAGGTGTCAATTGCTCGATTGACGCACATTAGAAATCGTCATGATCTCTTGCTGTGAGAACGCATAAACCGTGTTGCAGTAATGACAGCGCACCTCGATGGGAAAAGGGCCATTGGCCGCCATCTCCTCCAAATCGTCGGGTTTGAGCATGGCAAGCATGGCGCTGATCCGGTCATCGTTGCAGTGACACATAAACTCAACGCCGCGGCTCGATAACAACTTCGGATTAAACTGCCCAAAATTATCTTCGATCCACTGTTCCGGAAATTGATCTGTTTGGACAACCTCCCCGATGGATGCCAGGGCATGCACCTGCTCTTCAATGCGAGACAATACCGCATCGTCAGCCCCCGGCATGGCCTGCAGCATCAATCCGCCAGCGCCTTGGACATCGCCCTGTTGGTTGAAACTGACGCTGAGACTGAATGAGGTGGGGATCTGTTCCGACTGAAGATAATAGACCGTCAGGTCTTTGGCCAGACGCCCGTATTCCATCATCACTTTGCCGGTGAACGGCTGTCTGGCATCTTCCAGGTACTTGGTCACCGACAGGAAACCGGCGCCGAAAAACGGCGACAAATCAAAACTCTCCAAGGGTTTGTCGATGGGAATAGGAACCTGTTTGAGATATCCGCGCACCTCGCCAAAAGCGTTGGCCTCCACCGAAAGGCCTTTGATGGGGCCTGAACACTCCACCTGAAGCCCCAGGCGATCGTTGCTTTTTAGATCTGCCGACATCAAAGCCGCACCCAGATAGGCGTGTCCCAGGGTCAAGGTCTCCAAAATCCCCAGTTCATGATTCCATCGCATTTCATTGACCATGCGGGTGCCATTGACCGCACAGCCGCGAAGGGTGCCATCGCTCAACACAAAGTTGAACAATCGATCCCTTCGACTGGCTTGAAGTTGTTCTTTAAGGGTTTCGCCGTAGCGTTTTCTCTTTTTCATGGTCTCACATCCGAAAGCCGCCGAGGATAGATTATGAGCCGATCCCCAGGATGAATGGGCCGTTTTAAATCAAGACGATTCCAAATGAGGATGGCGGCCAGCGGCACCTCAAATTTATCTGCGATTTCAGAGAGGGAATCGCCGTTTTGAACAATGTAAATCCGTTGCCGGAGCGTCCGGCTGAATTTAGCAACCAATTTCTTGAATCGATCGTTGAATCCCTTGGCTTTTCCCGCCGGCACATTGATTTTCAGATGTCCGGCCTGGACATAGTGCCCGCGCAAATGGGGGTTCAGATCTTTGATGTTTTTAAAGTAGGTACCGGCAGCCTCGGCGATCAATTGGATCGGGACCTCCTTGAAGCAATCGACACCCACCGTATCAAAATCAATGGGTTTATAGCGATCTTCAGATTGGATGGCAAAGCCATAGGCCTCCGGATCCGTAAGGATCAACTTTATGGAGAGCAGACGAAAAATAAACCGCTGTGTCTCCAAGGGAATGTAAAGATGGTAGTAATTTTTGGTGTCTTGCTCCAGCACCTCGGCCGTCAGCCCCTCTTCTCCCATGTTGTAGGCCGCCAGAGCGAGGGTCCACGATTCGAACTTTTGGTGTAACGCCTTCAGGTACCCAAGCGCGGCGGGCGTCGACAAATTGAGATTTCTCCGTTCGTCAATAAACCGATCCACCGTCAGGCCGTATCGTCGAGCCGTTTCAGGCATCAACTGCCAGAATCCAACCGCCCCCTTGAAAGAGCCGGCATGGGGGCGCAGGGCACTTTCGGCCACCGCCAGATATTTTAAATCATCGGGCAATCCAAGCTCTTTCAACTGCTGCTCGATAAACGGAAAGTAGCGTGGCGACCTTTTGAGCCAGAGCAGCACCTGGGGGCGATCCCACAGCGACAGCAGCATCTCCTTTTCAAAGCGTTCCCGTACCTGCCCCACCTCCGATGGGACGGCTTCGCCACAAAATGTCATATCACCCGGCAATTTCACAGCGTCAATCAACGATCTCTCATGGGCCCATGCCGCCATATGGGAGGCAAACACCCCTCCCAAAATGAGACAGAGCGCAAAGAGGCGTCGATGGCCTTCGTATATGCGATTAAGATTGATCCCGATCCTCTTTGCCGGAAGATGGCTTGTTTTCAAAGGTTGATTCTCCGATGCTGTCGAGTGTGTCATTCAGGCCTGTCCATTTTGGATCGTTATCAAAAAAAGCATCCACAACATCCTCATAGTGCCGGACATTTCGTGCTTTATTGATTTTTTTTTGAAGTGCCCTGCCCTCTTCAATTGATTTTACAAAATAGGACCACAACCCTTTCATCCGATTGAGCAGATGGGAAGGGCCATAGAGCTTGCATGCATATCTGGAATACAAGGCGTCATGAAATTGTCTGAAGAGCAGACGCTTCTCACCCCCATCCACCACCTGGCCTTTAAGGGCGCTGCACAGGAAGGGGTCGGAGACAGCTCCCCGGCCGATCATCCACCCATGGATTCCTGGAAATCGATGCCGCAAACGGTTAAAACTTTCCGGGGCGACAATGTCGCCGTTATATACAACCGGGTGCCTGCACCGGGCCAGGCATTGTTCAAAAATATCAAGTTGCGGTACGCCTTTATACATCTGGACACCGGTTCGCGGGTGAATTATCACCTCTTTCAGGGGATAGCGGTCTAATATAGGCAGTAATTCAAAAATTTCATCTACCCGATGACGGCCCAGGCGCATTTTGATACTGAGTCGATGGGGCATGACCGCCAGGACCTTGTCCAAAAAGCGCTCAATGGCCTCAGGGTTCGAAAGCAAACCGGAACCCCTGCCCTTTTTTGCCACCATGGGGGCTGGACAACCCAAGTTCCAATTGATGGTGTCGTATCCCAGGTCCCTCAATGCCATGGCCAAGGGCAGAAAATTTTCGGCCCGTTTGCTCATGACTTGGGGGACCACCGGCACTGTCCGATTATTTTCCGGCAAGAGCTCTTTGAGCAGGGATGGCTTTATACGGGGACCGGAGGTGGTGCTGAGAAAGGGGGCGACCGCCCTATCGACACCGTTGAAAAACTCGGCAAAGGTCGTCCGAAACAGGGCATCGGTAATCCCTTTTAAGGGCGCAAGACAGATCTGAAACGTCATCATCAACCGGATTGGGTATACCGCAGGTATAATTTTTCGGCCCGGCGTTTCGCCTTGGCACCGCGGTGGCTCAGCATTGTTTTGATTTTAAACCAGGTCAAATCCTTTTTTGAACGAAATCCGCTAACCCGGTCACCCGGCCCTAAAGTTTGCCCCGTAACGTTGAGCGCCTCGGCTGTCAATCTTCCACTGTCCACATAAAATGCCCAGTGCCGCCCTGCATATTGCATCGACCGGGGATCGATCTCGACGGTGACCTTGGTGACCGGACCGTTGCCCCCCTGTTGATCATGGATCTTGCCGATGACCCGGCCACGATAATAGACCTCGGTATGGGAAATTTTCGGGACTCCGTCGAACATCACATGTATACCTTCCCGGCCGCCGGACGGTTGACAGCCGTTGACCGCCAATAGTGTCAAGAGGATCACGACTCCATACAAAGTAAAAGCTGTTTTATTCGTCATTGACATATTCCTCGGCACCCGGTTTCGTCGATTTCAGGGAGCCCCATTTGAAGCGATATACGCCTGCTCGATAATCTTGTTCACCTATCACAGCCTTTGTGATGGTGGCAAGATGCGAAGTGAACCGATTGCGCTGGTAGGGCATAACACTTTAAATTCAGCCCCTGCGACACTTCAAATGGTATACCAAACTGCAATACACTACCATATATAGTATTTAAGTGCGTCATATCCACGCCAATGAACCTGTAAACCATCGCTGAGAATGGGTCAAAGCGGCATTAGACGATAAGACAATCGGCAACCAGCTCCCAGAGGTATTTCACGGTCAGTGTCTGCATGTCATAGGTCTCTTTAATGTTGCTGATCTGGCCGTGGCAACTGTGGCAGGGCAATACCACCATTTGTGCACCCGTGAGCCGAATCTGCTCCATCTTGCGGCGGCCGTAGAATATCCGCTCTTCGTTATACCCTGTGGTTAGTGCGCCACCGCCGCCGCCGCAGCATATCTGGTGCAATTGGTTGGGGTGCAGATCAACCCAGTTTTCCAGGCATTGATCCATTATCCACCTGGGCTCTTTGAAAAAACCATGGCCGAACCTTTTTTGGGCACGCCGCCCATAATTGCACGGATCGTGGTAGGCCGCTTTGACATTGAACCGTCCGCGATCCAACACAATACGCTTGGATTTGATGTACTCAATGAGCAGATCAAACACTGTCACCGTCTTAAATTCTTCCAGAGCCTCGGGGAACCATTTTTGCAAACCATACCTGGTCGCAAGGTATGCGTGCCCTCATTCAGGCCAAAGCAGGGTATCAATTTCCAAACGGCGCATATTTTCAACTATCCGCCCGGCCATAATTTTCATGGCCTGATCATCGCCGGTAAAATAGCCCCAGCTGGTGCCCTCCCAGTTGTCAGACGCAACAGTCCAATCTTGTCCAGCCGCATGGAAAATTTTCCACAACGGTTTGAGGTCTTCGGTATGGGTATTCACCAATTTGTTGTGGATGGTGGTGAGCAGCCCGGCGCCCTTTTTATCAATGGGCACCTTGAACTCTTCAAATCCCTGTTCTTCGGCAATCTCTTCGGCCACATCTTCGAGAATAAAGATGAAGTCCTCCTTGGGAAGGGAGAGATTGTTGCCGGTTTCAAGGGCGGCCCTGAGCCCTTTGTATAAAATCCCCGGCACGTTATCACCGTCGCGCAGAGACCTGATGCGCCGTGTCATGTCAGCAATGTCGATGCCCATGGGGCATATTTGTTCGCACTTGCCGCACATGGTGCAGATCCACGGCCACCGGGAATCGACCAGACGATCCACCATTGCCAAAGAGACCATTCGCACCATCTTGCGCGGATCAAAGTCATCCACCCCGGCCACCGGACAGACGCCTGAACACATGGCGCAGGCCAGGCACAAATCCTGCCCATGGGGCCACTGCTTACAAAGTGAGGGCTGCAAATCCTCGACACGATCCGGTATATCTTGGGCCATGGTATCATTCCTCAATTTTATGGAGTGCCTTTATGCGGTCACGCCATTGATTGACCATCACATAGAACTCGTTTCCCATATTGGCCGCAACGGACGCAACATACAACCTTTCGCTCTCAATACCGGCACACTGCAACAAATCGGCTGCGCACTGCGCACGCTTGCGGGCCAGCAGGTTTCCTTTATCCGATCTGCAGTTGTCAGTATGACATGTGCACAGCATCACCGCGTCGATGCCGTCTTCAAAGGCGGCCATTAAGTTGCGGGTGGAGATCATACCGCCGCAGGGCACTTCAACAAAATGAACCCCCGGAGGCATGGAATATCCCATCAGGCGGGTCAACTTGCAGGCTTGTCCGGCTGAGCGGCTGCACCCGAATATCATCAGTTTGGGCATCCGGTCCGAACGATCTGCTTGGGCCGCGGTCATTTTTCCCCACGCATTGGTATCGGCGCCTAATTTGAGGCCTTGCATATCTATGGCCCGGGCCGGACATCCGGCCAAACAGATGCCGCAGCTTTGACACGCCTCAGTCACGACTGAAATATCCGCTCCGATATCGATGGCTTTGTGGGGACAAAGCCGATGACAGGTTAAGCATTTGGCACAACGGCCTCGATGGATCTCCACTTTAGGCAAATCCTGGCCATCCGCACCGTGTAAAAAGGCCATCACTTTTACTGTGACCTGATCCGCATCCGCCGACTGTTCATGGTCACAGAGGATGCCACGGGCGCCTCCGGCGACGAAGATTCCTCGGCGGTTGGTGGCATTGCTGAGCCGATGAACGTTGTCACTTTGGGCGAACCCCAGCGTATCTGTTTCAATTTCCAACCCCTGGACCAGTGTGTCCAATCCGGCGCCGGGCCCCATAGTCTCGTCCACCACTATCCAATCGGCGGTTAACCGAAAAGGGGTGCGCGTCAGCTCGTCATAATAATCGATGTCAAATCGACCCTGTTCCGATGTTCGAACCGTGGGAAAATCTTTGGTGAATTTAAGAAAAACAGATCCGGAGCGCTTTGCCTGCTGGTACACTGCCTCAGCGCCACTATACGCGACTTTGAGATTTCCAGTGAAAAAAAAGGTGGCGTATTTTGAGCTTTGCTGCAATTGCAAACAACGCTTCAACATCCGTTGTGCCACCACGGGGTGGCTGTCGATCTTCCAACCGCAAAAAAATGCGATGCGGGCACTGCGCATAAAGAGGTCGTCTATTGAACCGTTGCGCATCTTGTCTTCCAACAAAGAGATATCCAAAATGCGGCCATCCGGCTTTAAGCCATACGCCTCGATGTTGCTGAGCTTAATGGGATCTTCAGCAACAACGATTGCCCCCACCCTTTTGTGAAGAAGTTCATCGCCTCGCTGAATACGCAGTTGAAAATTCCCGGCAAAACCCTTGCAATCTATCAACCTGCAGTCGATCAACTGTGAGCCGGGCAACCGCTTAACCGTATCTTCGGCCACAGATGCCGTTGATCCATTTTCTCCTGATACCACCCATGCGTTGATGTTATGATCAGCAAGGTTGGATGCGATTTTTTTCGCACACGCACCACCGCCGAAAATAAGGACGCCGGAAGATGCGGCGTTTTGCATAGGGGCGTTCATATGGGCATTTTCGGCCATTTTACTATCTTTCGTATGCTGCTATGGGGCACCCTTGGATAAATATTGCACAATATCGAAGACCGCCTTTTCAGCACTGCTCACACTTTCGGCGATACTCATCGGTCCCACAGCC
>JASFKE010000042.1:0-12465 GCA_050118795.1 Desulfobacteraceae bacterium
ATCAGACCGACCTGCTCAAAACCTTTTACCCGACCTCGGTATTGGTCACTGGATTCGACATCCTCTTTTTCTGGGTGGCCCGTATGATGATGATGGGCATCCATTTTATGGGGGAAGTTCCCTTCAAGGACGTCTATGTCCATGCGCTGGTCAGGGATGAAGAGGGCAAAAAGATGAGCAAGTCCAAAGGAAATGTCATCGACCCTCTGCATATCATCGACCAATATGGCACTGACGCCTTCCGCTTCACACTGGCCGCTTTTGCCGCCCAGGGCAGGGATATCAAGATGTCCGAACGCCGGGTGGAGGGATACCGTCACTTCATCAATAAATTGTGGAATGCCGCCCGTTTTGCGTTGATGCACCTGGATCGCGGCTACGACAAAATCGATGAAGAGAACATATCTCTGCCCGATCAATGGATTGTCGCACGCCTCAACGAGGTCACCGGACAGGTATCGACCGCTTTGGATGAGTACCGGTTCAATGAAGCCGCCGGCGTCGCCTACCAGTTTGTATGGCACGAGCTCTGCGATTGGTATCTCGAAGCGATCAAACCCACTCTTTATGATGAGAACCCGGGACCGGCCCGGATGGCCACAAAACAGGTCTTGTGGACAGTGCTCCGGGATGTTCTCGTCCTGTTGCACCCCTTTTGCCCTTTCGTCACCGAAGAGATCTGGGATAAACTTCCGGGAACACAGGGCTCGATCATGAAAGCCGCCTATCCGAAGCCGGGGGACTATGTGGGGAACCCGGATTTACTCAAACGCGCCAAACAGAAAATGTCATTGGCCATGGAGTTCATCACCGGCATCCGTAACATTCGTGGTGAGATGAACATAGCGCCATCGACCAAGCTGGATGCGGCTGTGGTATCAAACCAATCTGACGTTCGACAAACGGTGGAGGCCCATTGCGGGCTCATCGCGCATCTGGCGCGGCTCAATTCGCTCCAGGTGGTTGGGGATGAAAATCACTCCGCCACTGCCGCCACGGCCATCGTCACCGGCGCCACCATATTGGTGGAACTTGCGGGTGTGGTCGATTTTGCACAGGAGGCCCAGCGGCTGGAAAAGGAGATCGGCAAACTCTCCAAAGAGCTCTCCGGCATTGATAAAAAATTAAACAACCCGGGGTTTCTCAGCAAAGCCCCGGAACAGGTTGTCACCGAGGTGCGTGAAAAACAGGGCCTGCTTTCCCAAAAGCGTGAAAAGCTCAGCGACACTTTAGATAAAGTCAAATCCTTTGTATCGTAATGGCAAAAGAACAGATGCTGCTTTCAAATCACATCCATAAGTTGATCGCCATGGCCCTTGAAGAGGATATTGGATCCGGCGACGTCACCACCGAACACCTGGTCACTGCCCAAGCCATGGGACACGCCGTAATTGTGGCCAAAGAGGATCTAATCATATCCGGACTGGATGTGGCCCGGCGCGTATTTGAATGCATTGACCCGGGTGTGGTGTTTGAAGCTCAATTTCAAGATGGCGATCGAATCCAAACAGGCCAAACTGTGGTGGAGCTGTCGGGACGGCTCTGTACGCTGCTGACCGGCGAACGCACCGCCCTTAATTTTCTGCAGCGGCTTTCCGGAATTGCAACCCATGTGCGCTGCTATGTGGAGATGCTGGAAGAAAAACCTGTGAAGTTGCTCGATACCCGTAAAACCACCCCCGGCTGGCGTGAGTTGGAAAAGTATGCCGTACGCACCGGCGGGGCCGACAATCACCGCATGGGCCTTTATGATGCGGTGCTGATTAAAGACAACCACATCGCAGCTGCCGGGGGCATTGGACGAGCCGTCCAAAGCATTAGAGCCGCGGTGGGCGAAACAATGACCATCGAGGTGGAGACCACCAATATGGATGAGGTCCGGGATGCTGTCGACGCCGGCGCCCACATCATAATGCTGGACAACATGGACTTGGACCAGATCAGGGCAGCCATAAAATGGGTTGATGGAAGAGCCAAGCTGGAGGTCTCCGGCGGCATTACCCGAAAGCATCTGGCCGATTTGGCGGATACCGGCATCGATTTTATCTCTTCCGGCGCGCTGACCCATTCGGCCCGTGCGGTGGATTTGAGCATGCGCATCAGTTAATACTTTTTGCCCCAGGCTAAAGTGCTCCCATGATCCCAATTCGAGATACGGTCCGCTCAAAAAACGTTCCCATCATCAACAACCTGTTGATCGGCATCAACGTGGTGATGTTCGCAGTTCAACTGCTGCAGGGTTCCGAAATGGAATTTCAGCGTTTTGTCTATCTCTACGGCTTGGTGCCCGCGCGGTATACCGTACCCCATTGGGCGCAAGGCGTCACATGGTTTCACCAGGCAACGGCCTTGGTCTCTTTCATGTTTCTCCATGGCGGATTTTTTCATCTGCTTGGCAATATGTGGTCTCTCTATATCTTTGGCGACAATGTCGAGGACCGGTTGGGGCCGCTGCGATATGCCATTTTCTATATGCTTTGCGGGGTGATTTCAGGTCTGACCCACCTGGTGCTCAACGCCAATTCCACAGCTCCCACCATAGGCGCCAGCGGTGCGGTGGCCGGTGTGATGGGGGCCTATTTTCTTTTACACCCCAAGTCCAAAATCCTGACCTTGATTCCGATCATCATCATCCCCTGGTTTGTCGAAATTCCAGCCTTCTTTTTCTTGGGGATTTGGTTCTTGATCCAACTCGTCAATGCATCCGGAAGTTTTGGCGCCGCCAGCGGCATTGCCTGGTGGGCCCACATTGGCGGGTTTGTCTGCGGCATGCTCATGCTCAAGGTTTTCGGTGCCTTGCCGGCAACCGGTTTTTCGGCCGGCCTGCGTAAAACAACCGCCCGGAAAAAAAGCCACCGCTTCCAGGTGGCCCGCCCCAGCGCTGCGGACCGGAACATGGATATGCATGCCACCATCGCTATTTCCGAGTATGAGGCTTTGGTGGGCACGCGCAAGGTGGTCAGCGTTCCTTACGGTTTTAAAAGGCGTATGTTTCGCGTTGATGTTCCGGCAGGCATGGAAGCCGGCAAGTTTCTGCGACTAAGAGGTCAGGGCGCAAGCATGCCCGGTGGAAAGCGCGGCGATTTAATCCTCAAAGTAGTGGTACAAACCAACCCCACGACGCCATCGACATAGGGACAGCCGCTGTCCCGGCGTCACGCTTAACTCCCATATTCATATCCAGCGCCTTTGGGCTGGCTGTGGTCAAGCGGCCTTGTCGATCTTGACAGCGCAAACCTTGAGCTCCGGGATGCCGGAAACAGGATCCAGCGCTGCGTTGGTGAGTTTGTTGGCCGCCGCCTCGGCATAATGGAAAGGTATGAAGATGGTTCCCGGAACAGCCATAGACGATACCTTCACCCGTGCGGTGATGTCACCGCGGCGGGAAGAGACTTTGGCTTTGTCACCGTCTTTGACGCCGAACCGGGCGGCATCTCCCCTGGAGATCTCTACGAAACACTCCGGGGCAAGCTCATTGAGGCCGGCACTCTTCATGGTCATGGTACCGGTATGGTATTGGTACAGGACGCGGCCGGTGGTCAGGTAGAGTGGAAAATCTTCACTCACCTGTTCATCCGGTGGAATCCATTCGATGGCATGAAACATTCCCTTGCCGCGGGTAAATTGCTGAGTGTGCAAAATGGGTGTGCCGGGGTGATCGGCTGATGGGCAAGGCCAATGCAGCCCCACCTCTTCGATACGCGGGTAGGTCATTCCAGCATAAGAGGGTGTCACTGAGGCCAGTTCGTTAAAGATCGCTTCGCTGCTGTCATAGTTCATCTCATAGCCCATCCGGGTGGCGATCTGACCGGTAATCCACCAATCGTCCTTGGCCTCCCCCGGGGCGTCAACAGCTTTGCGCACCCGTTGAACCCGGCGCTCCGTATTGGAAAAAGTGCCCTCTTTTTCGGCAAAGCAGGCTGAAGGCAACACCACATCGGCCATCTCGGCCGTATCGGTCATAAAGATGTCCTGGACCACCAGTAAATCGAGGCTTTCCATGCATTTTACCGCATGGTTGAGATCGGCATCGGAAACCAGCGGATTCTCACCGATCACGTAGAGGGCTTTAAGGTCGCCGCTGTGAGCCTTGGGAAGCATTTCAGTGGCTTTGAGCCCGACCTGTGTGGAGAGTCCGGTCACCCCCCACGCCGTCTCCATTTTTTTGGCAATGGCCAGATCGGTCACCGGCTGATATCCCGTATAAACGTTGGGCAGGCCGCCCATATCGCACGCCCCTTGAACATTATTTTGCCCGCGCAGGGGATTCACCCCGCCCCCGGGCATCCCCAGGTTGCCGGTGGTCATGGCCAAATTGGCCAACAATTTCACGTTATCGGTACCGGAGACGTGCTGGGTGATCCCCATGCAGTAGAGAATACTCCCGGTCTTGGCACCGGCGTAAAGTCTGGCCGCGGCGACAAGACTCTCGGCAGGGATGCCGGTAATACCTTCCACAAAGTCGGGGGTATACTTTTCAACGGTTTTCTTTAATAGGTCAAACCCCTCGGTGCGGTTATCGATAAACGCCTGATCGTGAAGATTCTCTTTGATGATCACATGCAGCATCCCATTGATCCAGGCCACATCGGTACCCAGATTGGGCCGCAGCCAATGTTCGGCGAATTCGACCATCTTGATGCGGCGGGGATCCACCACGATCAGTTTAGCGCCGCTGAATTTAACAGCTCGCTTGACATAGGATGACAGCACGGGATGGTTTTCACTGGTATTGGACCCGGTGATCAAAATGACATCTGCGGTTTCGATATCCGCAATGGTGTTGGTCATTGCGCCTGAACCAAAAGCTGCGGCCAGACCGGCCACGGTGGAGCTATGTCAGAGGCGGGCGCAATGATCGATATTGTTGGTTTTGAGCACCGCCCTGGTAAATTTCTGGGCGATGTAGTTATCCTCATTTGTCATTCTCGCCGAGGTCAGCAAACCGATACTGTCGCCACCGTTTGCGTCGCGAAGTTCTTTGAGTTTTCCGGCCACCAGATCCAGGGCTTCATCCCAGGTCGCTTCACGGTGTTTACCGTTTTCCTTGATCAATGGTGTGGTCAACCGCTGGTCCGAGCTGATAAAATCGTAACCGAAACGGCCTTTGACACAAAGGCTGCCGTGGTTGGGCACTGTTTGGGCACCTGTGACCTTGACGACCTTGTTGTCCTTTACATGCAGGTCTATCTGACAGCCCACACCACAATAGCTGCAGGTTGTGCGCACGGGCGGCAGCTGGGTATCCCACTGGCGCACCTTGTAGCGCGCCTCTTTTTCCACCAATGCACCCACGGGGCAGACCTGAACACACTCACCGCAAAATACGCAGGCCGAATCTTTCAGCGGCCGATCACCGGCAGCGATAATCTTTGAATGGGGACCCCGATACCCAAAGCTGATGGCATTGTTGACCTGCACTTCATTGCAGGCCTGCACACAACGGCCGCAAGAGATACATCGGCTAAAGTCGCGCACGATAAAGGGGTTGACGGTCTCCATGGGATACTGGGTGGGCGTGGCGGGAAAGGCTTCACCCGACACTTGGTACCGGTAGGCCAGATCCTGCAGGCGGCAGTCGCCCCAAACCGGACACAACGCGTCACTGCTATCTTCGTTTTGCACTTTGAGTTGAAAGGTGGTCCATTCGGCATCATCACTGCCGCGCACCGCACAATTGTGATTGCCTGAACATAGCATGAGCTGAATGATCTGCTTGCGCGCCTCCACCACCTTGGGCGACTCGGTCTGCACCACCATGCCCGGAGCTGCCGGGGTGGCGCATGCCGCCAGAAGGGTACGCGCTTTTTCCACTTCCACCACGCAGATCCGGCAGGCGCCGGTGGGCGTGGTGCCTTTTAAGTGGCACAATGTGGGAATCTCAATATTATTTCGCCGGGCCGTGGTCAGAATGGTGTCACCCGGCTCAAAGGCCAGTTCATTTCCATTGATGAAAAGGGATTGCGGTGTGCTCATACCAGGGGTCACTCCTTATCCAAGGTTTTAATTTATCCTGGACTTGAATTATTTTGTGAAGACTATCATCTTTATAAAAATTCAGTTGTTTTGTCAATGTAATGGGGTGGATTAGACCGCACAGTATTCACGATGCGGTTCCTTTCAATTTCTGACGGAGAATCCTCAAATAGATCCAGCTGCCGGCCAAGCTGCCCACAAAATCGGCCCACAGATCGGCGGTGTCCCAGGTGCGTTCGGAGACAAAGGATTGGTGCCACTCATCGCTCAGGCCGTACGCGGTGGCGCAGACCACGCCGATGATAAGCAGGGCGTCCCAGCGCTGCCGCCATCGGTTAAGGGTATTGAAGGCTCTGCAGAACAGAGCGCCCAACAGCCCGTAAGCCAAAAAATGCAACAGCTTGTCTGAATTGGCAAACCGGGGAAGTGCGTCGGGCGAGGGATAAGAGGACTGCACAAAGATAGCGGTGCAATACACAATCACCGGCAGCCAGTAGCGCGTAAAGTGATGCATAATACCTTGCGTGGGATGCTTTGGTTTTTCGCCGCATATCAACTATATATGGAGACCGTTGGATCTAATCCGCAAACAGATCCAGCTCCAGCCGCCGCTCTGCAATGTGGGCCAACACCTGCTCTTTGAATGCGCTCAATGGGATACCGTGACGGACATTTCCATCCAAGGTGCGAACCGATACCGTACCACTGTCTTGCTCCTTGGCGCCGCAGGTCAGGATGAGCGGTATTTGTTGAAGTTGGGCGTCGCGCACCTTTCGCTTGAGGCTCTCGGAGCGGTGATCCACTTGGGCGAGCAGCCCCGCCTTCTCCAGTTCAGCGGCTTGGGCTTTGGCAAAGGGAATCAAGTCGTCATTGATGGGCAAGAGAATCACCTGCACCGGCGCCAACCATAGCGGAAATTTTCCGGCAAAGTGCTCCACCAGTATGCCGAAAAAGCGCTCGATGGAGCCGTAAATCACCCGGTGAATCATAATGGGCCGATGACGCTCGTTGTCCTGCCCGATGTAGGAGAGGTCGAATCTCTCGGGCAAGGACATATCGAGCTGGACCGTTCCGCACTGCCAGGTTCTGCCCAGCGCATCTTTGATGTGCACGTCGATTTTGGGACCGTAAAATGCGCCGTCTCCCTCATTGATGATATATTGCCGGCCATAAGCTTTAAGGGCGGACTCGAGCCCGTCTGTGGCCGTCTTCCACTGCTCATCCGTACCGATCGATTTTTCCGGGCGCGTGGACAGTTCCAGATGAAAGCCCAGGCCGAATTTGCTGTAGATGCGATCGACCAGTTTCAGAACCCCCAAGATCTCATCCTGAATCTGGTCGGGGGTCATAAAAATATGGGCATCGTCCTGGTGGAAGGCGCGCACGCGGAAAAGGCCGTTGAGCACACCGCTCAGCTCATGGCGGTGCACAAGTCCGATTTCGGCGGCCCGTATGGGCAGATCCCGGTATGAGTGGTGCTTGCGCCCATAGAGCAGCATACCGCCGGGGCAGTTCATGGGCTTGATGGCGTAATCCGCATCATCGATGCTGGAGGTGTACATATTTTCGCGGTAATTCTCCCAATGCCCGCTGCGCTCCCATAAAAAGCGCTGCATCATGATCGGCGTTTTGGTTTCCACATAGCCGTCGAGACGGTGCTCCTGGCGCCAGTAATCGATCAGCGCATTCCATACCGCCATCCCTTTGGGATGGAAAAAGGGCATTCCCGGCGCCTCCTCGTGGAAGCTGAACAGATCCAAAGCCTGTCCAATTCTGCGATGGTTGCGCTTGCGGGCCTCTTCAAGAAAATGGAGGTATTTTTTCAGCTCTTTTTTATCAAAATAGGCGGTTCCATAGATCCGCTGGAGTTGAGCATTGGATTGGTCGGCCCTCCAATAGGCACCCGAAACCTTCATCAGCTTAACGGCCTTGACCAATCCGGTGTGGGGTGCATGGGGCCCGCGGCACAGATCGGTAAATTCACCCTGTTGATAAAAAGAGATGGTGCCATCATCCAAATCATTAATCATCTCCAACTTATAAGGCTCATTTTGATAAAAGGCCAAAGCCTGCTCTTTGGAGACCTCCCGACGCTCGATGGGCAGCTTGGCCTTGATGATCTTTTTCATCTCAGACTCGATGCGCCCAAATGCCTCATGTGAGATGGGCTCCATATCGATGTCATAATAGAACCCGTCCTCAACCACCGGCCCGATGGTCAGTTTCGCATCCGGATAGAGTCTTAAAACCGCCTGGGCCATGACGTGGGCGGCGCTGTGCCTCATAATTTCCAAAGATTGAGGGTCTTTGGGGGTCAGCAAATGGACGGCGGCATCTTCCTCTATGGCACGGCTCAAATCCATGAGCTGGCCATCAACTTTCATGGCCACGCAATTGCGCGCCAGGCCTTCTGATATGCCCAATGCCACATCCATTCCCGTGGGTGGCTGGTCAAATTGTTTTGTGCTCCCGTCAGGAAGTGTTATAGTAACCATATGTTATATTCACCTTAATTTAAGCCACCCTTATTTAACCCACCTTATTGATTAGTGGCCGTTGTTGGTATATTACAGGATGCTAAGAAGCTACATTGAATTAGGAGATATGCCTCTGTGGGTCAAGTAAAAAGTAGCCAACAAATACCGACGTGTGATTACCAGTATATCGATACAACCCAAGCTCTGATTGAATTCGCCCGTAAAGCGCAGGATGCTCAAACCATCGCCGTGGATATCGAAGGCGACTCCATGTACCACTATCAGGAAAAGGTGTGTCTGATTCAAATGGAGGCCAATGGTCAGACTGTGGTCATCGATCCATTAAAGATCAGCGATATGTCGCCCATCAAACCCCTGCTTGAAAATCCGGAAATCGAAAAAGTCCTCCACGGTGCGGATTATGACATCCGTTCAATGTATCGAGATTTCGGAATCTGCATCAGCAACCTGTTCGACACCCAATTGGCCAGCATGTACATGGGATGGACAGAGACCAGCCTGGAAGCGGTGGTGGGAAGGCACTTCGGCGTCGAGCTGGATAAAAAATACCAAAAAAAGAACTGGTCCCGCCGTCCGCTTCCTGAAAAAATGGTGGCCTATGCCGCTTCGGATGTGGTCTATCTCATCCCCCTGTCCCGCTATCTTTCCCAAGAACTAAAAAAGAGAGACCGCCTGGAGTGGGTGGCGGAAGAGTGCCGCCTGCTCAGCGGCGTACGACCTCCGAAAAACAACGACGGCCCGCTGTTTATCAAATTCAAGGGCGCCGGACGCCTGGAACCGCGACAGCTCGGGACCTTGGAGGCCCTGCTTCAGATGCGCAACGCCATCGCACGACAGAAGGATCGGCCGCTGTTTAAGATCATCGGCAACATGGCGCTGAAAAAAATTGCCATCTCCCCACCGGCGGATTTAAAGCGCCTTAAAGCCGGCAAGACCCTCAGTGACAAGCAATTTGAAATGTATGGCAAGGCCGTGATGGAGGCTGTGCGCAACGCCAGGCAGATACCGGCCGCCCAACTTCCGAAATATCCTCGGCGGCGCTCCGCCCGGGTCCCCCGACACGTACCGGCTCGGGTCAACGTTTTGAGGACATGGCGAGATCAGACCGCGAAAAGATTCGGCTTGGATTCGGCACTGTTGTTAAATCGCAGCCTGATCAAAGCCATCGCCGTTGAGAATCCCGACACCATAGACAAACTCACAAAGGTGGAAGGCATCCACAACTGGCAAGTCGATGCATTCGGGGAGGAGATCCTCAAAGCCTTGAAATAACCTAAACACCTTAGGCCGATTTCATGGATTTCCCCCATTAATAGTGTCAATTCGTTGACGCGGCCCCCGGTCCAGCACCCCTTGTCTTTTTCAACACACGATTCAGCGATGCTGCTTAAAAATGCATAGCCTGCTAACATTGCTGTAAAAACAGCTCTCAACCGGCCGTGTTACCATCCGGAAACCGATCCCGCGGCCCGGTAGAACAACAAGGCATGTTTTTTGCTTTAGTATTGAAAGACACTAAGCTCGGCCATTTGTACAGAATATGAAACTGAAAATTGAGTTGCAACCTCTGGCAGCGGCTCTATAATAGGGACAGATCATCGCGTTTGAGATAGTGTAAGCTCTACTCGCACTGCCCCGATATTGTCGTCACCGTCTCCACCTCAATCCGATACCAAGTTGCGGCCCCAACCGTGTCTGCGTATTTTGAACAGATAACAATATCGAAAGAACAACAGGACAACCATCCACAATTGCATCAATTGAATAACGGGGGAAACCATGGCCAAAAAAAAGCCGATCCAGCCAACATCCCAACTGCACGGACACTGCATGGCTGTAAAACAGGGCCAACGTGCATTTGAGAACGCCTTTCAAAGCGTGGCGCGCCTGATTCTTGAAAGCGACATTGAAAAGGTGGTGGTAAATGCAAAAACAACCTATGATTTCAATATTTTCCGAAATGGCAGCAAGCATGTTATCGGCATGTATGACGAGATCAACAGCTTTGTATCCTATGTCAAAGATGCAGCTGAAAACGGCTCGTCCAAAGAGATGGCCTTTGTTTTAGTCGGCGAGCCCGGCAACGGAAAAACCTTCTTAGTTGAGTTCCTCTGCGCGGCCTATCGCGAATTTCTTGCGCAACCCCAAAACCGCAAATACACTTTTCGCTTCACCGGCATGGGTGAATTGGGCAACTACGGCCGTATTACCAGCATCGAATCCCAAACCTACGAAGATCCCATGATCCTGGCCATGAACCTGTTTGACACCCCGGCAGAGAGTAAAACATTTTTGGGAAAAGAGTTTGGTTTCGACGATAAGGCCATCGATAAATTATACGAAAACTATCGTCCATTGGGTGCGTGCAGTGGCTATATCTGGAACGACATGCGCGCTAAAACAGACGGCGACATCAATAAAATGCTGGATATGGTCGATATTATTCCCGTACCCCTGACCGAAAGTTTGGGAACGGTCACCGGCAAATATCCGGCCAAAGATAAAATCACCTCGTCTGCAGTGGACCTGCTGGGCGAAGAGTCCATTCAACGGCTGATGCACATCACCGACACCAACAACCCCTATCGATTTGATCTGCGCCGCGGCGCTTTGGCCCGCGTGGCCGGCGGCGGCATCCACTTCGCCGATGAAATCTACAAAAACAAAAAAGACCTGGTTCAGGTCTATCTGGGGGTGATCCAAAACCGCAATATCGAAATCGATGGCTACAAATGGCCCATCGACACGTTGATCGTCGCAACCAGCAACAATTCCGAATTCAATCGTTTTCTATCTGAAAAAGAAGAGGCGCCCATCGTGGACCGCTGCCGGATATGCTACGTTTCCCACAACACCAATTACAAACTGCAAGGCGATCTGACATCCTATGCCATTGGAAACCAGGCGCGTACGACCCTGACCTACGAGCCTCTGCACCAGGACCCCAACCTCAATTATGCCGCTTCGGTAGCATCGGTGCTGACCCGGTTGCCACGTTCGGAAAAATTGACCCCCATTGAAACCATGAAGCTCGCGGCCGGTGAAGTGGCCGGAGAAAAGAGCATTAAAACCCTGGCCGAGGTGATTGACACCCTTAACCAGGAACCGGACATTACCAAGCGCTTCGGCCAGAAAGGATTGGGTCAACGCAATGTGGGCCGTGCCATCCAGCTGCTGATCGAAAGCTCGGAAACCAATGAGGGCGAGTGCATGTTCGCCTATGATATCTATAATGCCCTTGAACGCATTATCCTGGATTACGTACCCGACGCAAATGACCGCGCAAAATACCTTGAAGATATCAAGATCGGCAAAGGCATGTACCGGGAACGGATTATGACCGAGATGTTCAATGCCTACATGGACGAGCCCCTGGCCATTCGCAAAGATGTGATGAACTATGTCAACATGATCATCGGAGTCGATGCCGAAAACCTGGGGCCCGACAAAATGTGGAAATACAAAGATCCCCAGACCGGAGAGCTGCGGGCCCTTAAAATCGACGACCGCTACATCAAGAGCGTAGAAGAGAGACTGGGGCTTAAAACCCAGGAACAGAGGGAGACGTTTCGCACCTCCATCCGAAAGATCTATGGTCAAAAAATATCGATGGATCCCAATTACGACTTCATGGACAACCTCGAGTTGGTCAAAGCGGTCACCGATGTACGACTAAAATCGGATATCGCCGGAGCCGGCAGCCTCATCGGTGCTCTGGCCAACCGGACCAATGAGGAGAACCAGAAATTGTACGATCGCATGGTCGACACCATGCTCAACAAATTGAATTACTGCCGCACCTGCGCCCAGAAAACCATCGAGTACTTCTGCACCCAGGAGGATGAAAAATAGCCGGTATTGTCAAATCGGTTGTGGGGAGCTTCGAACCTGGAACCAGGAACCAGGAACCAAAAACAGGACCGAAAGTCCATGACCACAGGAGTTATAATGAAAACCGAACTGTGGGAGATATATCAAAGTTTGAAAGCCC
>JASFKE010000043.1:0-12444 GCA_050118795.1 Desulfobacteraceae bacterium
GGTGGCAGAACGCTTCCGGATCAGAGGCGAGATCCTCAGCCGCCTGAGACAGATCCAGGGTGTTTCGGCCGCCACAGTAGATCAAAATCTGCTGGGCTTTGGCTTTTAACTGCTGCTGCATCACCGCAGCGGGGACCATCCCCGCAGGATCGTCCGGGGTTGCGGCTACCAGCTCCTTTGCCTCTCCCACGCAAAGGATCTGTCCGGGCGCCAGGGGTAAGAAATGGCGCTCCGGCGTGGTCTGAATCTCCAGGGGGCGGCCGGTGAGCAGGTCCACGGACTTTTCAGGGGACCACGGCACACCGTCCGGGGCCCAACCGGCCGTTACTTCATTCTTCCAATCCAGGTTCGCCACGATCAGCACACTTGTGCCGGCGGTGCGCCGGCGCCGCAGCAGGACAATGAAATTGCCTTGGCCGCGGCTGATGAGGGAGAGCTCCACATCCGGGCCGAAACACGGATGGCTTTTCATCAACCGCGTGATCCGGGAGATTTGCGCCACCTGGTTGTTATGGGATCCCCAGTTGAGGCTGCAGGCCTCGTGCACCATGATTTTCTGGGTGGCCAGCCACTCCACGCCATTGGCAAAAGCAAAAGCGCCATTGGGTGACAGCAGGGCGCAAAGGGCTGTGCGCATGCGCGCATAAGCTTCGGAAGTCTGGGCCAGGCGATTGTTATCGTGGGTTTCGGCAAAATGGACCGTAAAGCCGTCTGTTTGGGATGTGTCGATGGCCTCCGGAAGGTAGTGTTCTATTTGCCGGCGGTCATAGTTTTGAAATAATTCGGAGTAGGCCCAATTAAAATTGGCCTGGTTCAGCAGCTCCCGGGTCACGGAGATTTTACCCCCCAGCCCTTCTAAAAAGAAGAGGGTGTCGGGGAATTGTTGGCGTACCTTGGCGATCATATAGTGCCAGGCCGCAACCGGAATCATGTATCCGGCATCGCAGCGAAAGCCGTCCACCCCCCTTCCGCACCAGGTCAACAATACCTGCGCCATATAGTGCCACAACTCCTTGTGACGGTAGTCCAGGTGGGTCAGGTCCTCCCACACCACGCCCCAGGCTCCGGGGTTTTGAATCTCGCCGGATTCGTCGCGTGCCAGCCATTGCGGGTGGGTGGCGTGCAGGCGGGCGGCCCAGCCGGTGTGATTGATGGCGATATCGATGAGAATCTTGCCGCAGCGCGCGTGCACGGCATCCACCAATTCCAGAAACTGCTCCAAAGGGGTGGCTTTGGGGTCGAATACCGCCAGAGAGGGATCCACTTCGGTGAAGCTCAGGGCGGCATAGGGGCTTCCAAACCGCCCCATGCGGCCGTAGGTGGTAGGGGTGGGGTGAATGGGCAGCAGCTGCAGATAGCGGCACCCCAGTCGTCCCATGATAAAATCGAGTTCGGCGATCAAATCCCGGAAGGTTCCCGAAGGAGGGATCACTGTATAGCCGGCGTGGTCCAGATCTTCAATGGTCTGTAACACGGAAGATGTTCGGGTGACCGAGCCGTCTTTATTGGGGCCGAACTGACGTACGAAAGCATTGTAAATAATATTGCCACAGCAGGTATGGGCTGGTTCAACATTTATGGCGGTGTTTGATCCTTCGGGCCACAGGGGATCATTTTGGCCTTGGGGGATGAAGAGGCATTTGGCTTCGAAATGCCCCACTTCATCCAGATCGATGCATGCCTGGAATCGGCCTGGAGCAGATTCGGTCATGGGGATGTCAAACCACTCCCGGGCCAGGCGTGGTTCATTGCGTTCCGCCAGGCCGACAATCTCTTGTCGGATGGTGTCGGCGTGGCCGAGATTGGTGCGGACAAAGGCGCGGCCCTCAGCGACCGGATCGACCTTTAGGTCAAAGACGATCCGGTCGCCTCGAAAGTGTAAGCCTCTTTGCCCCGGGCATGGGGTTTGGGTAAGGTTGGAAGCACGGTTTGCCATCTATAATTTATGCAGCTATTTTCTGAAATTATTTTTATGCGACTATTTTTATGTGACTATAGCGATAATTGTTCCACAAAGGGTTTCAACCGCTCCCGCATGTCGGGACGGTCCATGGCAAAGGAGAGGTTGGCCATTTGAAATCCCACTTTGGTGCCGCAATCAAAACGGGTGCCGTCGTATTGGACGCCGTATATGGACTGTGTGTCAAGCAGGCGCGCCATGGCATCGGTGATCTGGATCTCTCCTCCGGCGCCGGTCTCCTTGTTTTCCAGGATGCCAAAAATTTCAGGGGTCAGAATATAGCGTCCGATGATGGCCAGGTTGCTGGGGGCGTCTTCCGGTTGGGGTTTTTCCACCAATCCGCGAATCTTGGTCAGTCCCTGCTTGGGTATGTCGGCGTCTAAGATACCATAGCTTGCGGTGGCCTGCCGGTCGACCTCTTCTACGCAAACCATCGATGATTGTACTTTATCAAAGTGAAGCATCATCTGCTTCAGAGCAGGGGTTTGGGCCTTGATCAGGTCGTCTGCCAACAGGACCGCAAAGGGTTCGTTGCCTACAACGTTGCGGGCGCACCAGATGGCGTGGCCGAGCCCCAATGGTTCGTTTTGGCGCGTGTAAACAAGGGTTCCCGACTCGGGGACCAGGGTGTTGATCTCTTTGAGCAGGGTCTCTTTGTTGCGGGCCATCAGGGTATGTTCCAGTTCGCAATAGTGGTCGAAATGGTCTTCGATCGATTGCTTGCCTTTTCCGGTAACGAAGATAATGTCTTCGATGCCGGCCCTTAAAGCTTCTTCCACGGCATATTGAATCAACGGTTTGTCCACCACCGGCAGCATCTCTTTGGGCATGGCCTTGGTGGCGGGTAAAAAACGGGTTCCCAGTCCGGCAACCGGAAAGACAGCCTTGCGTACCTTCATCGCATCTCCTTAAATGATAAGATATAATCGTAATTGATAACAGTGACAGACTATGGATATATGGGATCAGTCCAACCCATCGTATCTTCTACCCGTCCATATTGGATGTCCGTGATGGCATCAAAGAGTTTCTGCGCCATGGGGCCGACTTCGCCATTGCCGATCTCTATGGTGGTCTCTTCAAATTTCAGTAGACCGACGGGGGAGATCACCGCAGCTGTGCCTGAGCCGAAGACCTCTTTCAGAGTACCGGCCTGGTGCGCTTCCATCACTTCGTTTATGGCGATTTTGCGCTCTTTCACCGTCACTCCCCATTGCCGGGCCAGTTGAATCACCGAATCGCGGGTGATGCCCGGTAGAATGCTCCCGCTCAGTTCAGGGGTGATCAGCTCGTCTCCGATGACAAAGAAGATATTCATCGATCCGACCTCTTCCACATATTTTTGTTCGATGCCGTCCAGCCACAAGACCTGTGTATATCCGGCCTCTGCGGCTTTCTGTCCGGCAAGCAGGCTGGCCGCGTAGTTGCCCATGGTCTTGGTGTCGCCCACACCGCCGCGCACGGCCCGGACATGCTCACGTGTCACCATGATTTTAATGGGGTTGAATCCTTCTGCATAATAGGCGCCTACCGGGGATAGAATAATGAAGAAGCGATAGGTGTAAGAGGCCCGGACGCCTAAAAACGGATCAGTGGCAATCATGGTCGGTCTGATATACAATGAGGTGCCCGGGGCACTGGGGACCCACTGTTTTTCTACATTCAGGAGCTCCTTGAGTGCTTTCAGCGCCAGGTCCACGTCTATCTCCGGCATGCACAATTGGCGGGCGGAGTAATTTAGACGCTTGAAATTACTTCTGGGCCTGAATAGCTGGATATCACCGTTGCCGGTCCGATACGCTTTCATGCCTTCAAAGATGCCCTGGCCGTAGTGCAGGACCATGGTCGCGGGATCGAGGACGAAAGGTGCATATGGCTCAACACGAAGATTATGCCAGCCCAGGTCGGATGTATAATCCATGTTGAACATATAGTCGGTAAAGTGGGTGCCAAAGCCCAATTTGCTTTCATCAGGTTTGGGTTTGGGATGATCGGTGGTTTTAAATTTTAAGTCCATGGGGTTCTCCTCTAACCCTCCAGCGTATCACCATATTATCGGTAAGGATAGGCGACAGCATTAGAGCTGTATAAAAAAAAAGGATGGTATAAAATAGATCCAAACCTTGAGTTCACCGGTGGTAAGTTGCTGGGATGCGTATTTGGTATGCCGTTTATTCAATGCTGACAAGGCTTTCTATCCTTTTCGCCATCTTTGTTATGCAGCGTTATGCAGCTTTAGGGTCAACCTGATGGTGGCTACCATACCACTAGCCTCAACCAGGATGCAAGGCGCAACATACAACATGGGGGCGGGTTTTTGGATTTAGGATGAAGGCGCGTCGCCCGGCGCCTGTGTTCAACGTAAATTCGAAAGTTGTGTTCTTATTTCAAATCCTATTGTACAAAACACCTTGACAAATTTTGGCCGAATCCTCTATAGATTTATAACTAATTGTTTTCATTAACTTCTATGTATTGGCTGGGATGATCTGTGAAAATCTTGAACCATGCCCGCCACTGCCGACGCGGTGAAAATCCATGGAACTGACACCTCAGGCCGCAAAATTATGGGATGCGATATCCGGAGGCCGGCGCGTAAGGATACTCAATAATGTCTGGTGCGTCAATTGCATGAAAACGACATCAATGGGAGAAGCCGTTGGCAGGGTTGAAAATGGGCTGTTGTCCCTGCAGGGTGTCTGCACCCGCTGCGGCGGGATTGTTGCCAGGATTGTGGATGTGCCCAACAGAAGCTGACCAGCAGCTCAAGCCGCTTTGATGTGTGGGGACAATAAGGCCGGTGCTTTATACGGACGGCCTTTTTTTGCTTTTTTCCGGGTTTATTCGGAAGCCGCGGGATCTGTGATATCTTTTCCGGTCACCGGATCTTTGGGGTTGAACAAAATGGATTTGAGCCAATTCACCCCGAACTTGAGCAGCGCCACATCATCGGTTTTTAATTTTTCCCGGGTTTCATCATCAACCGGCATCCGTTCCAGAAAGGTGGAGTCAAAGACAAAGCTGCGGAACTTATCGATGTTATAGCTGACCAGGAAAAACATCTGCTTGGCCTGCTGCGTCAGCTTTATATTTGAGGGAAAGGAGCGTTTGTGGACCACCAGGTCCGTCCATTCCGCATTGACTTCATCCAACAGATCCACCCCCTGGTCTTGCCTCCAATCCGCTACGCTCCATTGGCATGTTTCGTCAAATCCCTTGCAGTGCGGCTCATTGACAAAGAAAAAGAAACCTTCGTCATCTGCGCCATTCTTATGTTGAAGGGAGGCCACGCCCAGAGGATAGTAGCGGCACGCTGTGGGACGATCTTCATAGAGAATACACCCCTTATCACGGACGAAAGGGCACGATGATGCATCGTCATCGAGGTGCTTGAGGGTGACCACCGGCAGATCGGTTTTTTCCAAGATATGCGGCTTTGTGTAAATGGCCAGAAACTGTTCGGAAGACAGATCCAGCCGTTTTTTCAACCGGATGATGTCATACGGGGTTAAAATAATGTCTGTTCCCCGGCAGCATTCGGTAAAGCACGATACCCCCGGGTGGCATTTGAAATTGAAGCGGCTTTTAAGTGTCAACCGCACAGGTTCGATCTTTGCGGCTTGATCTTTCTGTGTTCCCATGGCTCGCTGTCTCCTTGGCATATAATCGGCAGACCATATCCGAGCCCAGGGGGGATGTCAATCGGTTCAGGGATGCGCGCGGCGGTGGGGATGTGCGAGGTTTAATTTTATCCCAGGCGCTCGGTCAACCACCTGGGGCGATCTGTGATAATTGCGTCGACCCCAAATTGTAAGGCTTTTTCGGTTTGGCGGGGCCCATTGCAGGTGTATGTGAAAAGTTTCAGGTTCTTGTGGCGCGTCCACTGCGCCAAGGTGGCCGACAACTTGCCGATACGAATTCCAAATGCCCATAAATGTCGGGTTTCGGTTACGCTTTCCATCGGTCTTTGTTCCGGGATATTAAGTACATAGCGCAGTCCCGAGTCCCATTGGCGGGCTTGGATCAACACGTTGGGATCAAAAGACAGGATCAGGATTCGCTCTTTGAACGGGCGGATTGCGGGTTGGTTGACAAGGGAGACAACTTTCCGGGTGAGCCGCCCGGTGTGCCCGGAGGCCTGATCGGCCGGGCTGGATTTAATTTCGATACACATGTTGGGGCAGTCACTGAGCAGGCCGAGAGCCTCTTCAAGACGGGGCAGCGGTTCGCCGGAGAAGCGGGTATGGAACCACCCGCCCCAATCGATCCTTTCAAGGTCGGCCCGGGTTAAATCAGAGACCTGCCTGCGGCCACCGCCGACCTTCAACAGGGTTGTATCGTGGTAAAGCAGCGGCACGCCGTCCGAACTCATTTGAACGTCGAATTCAACACCGTCGACGGGGTATTTAAACGCTTGTTTTAACGCCGTAAGTGTGTTTTCGGGCGCTTCATCCCGGGCTCCTCGATGGGCGATAATCCATGGCTTGGGTTGATTTTTCACGATGATCCCTCCCTGTGGGCTTTACCCCCGTCGGTTATAGATGTATGGTACCTGGAATTCGAAAGAAAGAGGTGCCATGAAAGTACCGGAACGCTTGGCGTTGCTGAAGAAAATATACGAAATTCATGATCTGTTTGCACTGGATGCCCAACCGGCTTGCCGCAGTGGTTGCGCAACTTGCTGTACGTGCCATGTCACCGCCACAACCATGGAAGGCCTTCTGGTGTATGACCACCTCATCTCCATGGAGGGGCGCAATGGGCTGAAAGATATAGTGGCCTCTTGGCCCTCGGTGCGATTTCAACCCAAGATCACCCTCAATCACATGGTGGCGCTTTGCGCCCGGGGTGAAGCGCCTCCCGACGAGAGCCACGATCCATCGGCCGGTATCTGCCCCCTGCTGAAAGAGGAGCTGTGTTCCATATATCCGGTGCGGCCTTTTGGCTGCCGCGCCATGCTTTCGTCCTCGGTTTGCAGCCCGGGCGGTGAAGCCCGGATGCCGCCATTCATGCTCTCGGTCAATAATGTCGTCATGCAATATCTCGAAGCTGTGGATCAACCCGGAGGGACCGGCAATTTAATCGATATTCTGCGCTATTTGTCGGTGGATGACCACCACGAGACGTATCGGCGGTCAGAGCCCATGGCCGGCCCCAAGGGGCTGCCGGCCAACCGGCCATTTCCGGTCCTCATGGTCCCGCCGGAACACCGTCAATCCATTCAACCTCTGATTCAATCTTTAAATGAGGCCATTCATCTTCAGTTAGAGGGCGGTTGAGGTTCGGGTGCGGCATTATCGACCATTTCGACATGGAATAGTGTGGCCCCGACAGGCGCGAATGAGAGCAACGCAATGTTCAAGCCGGGAATCAAAAATCCCAAACCGAAGCCCACATGAAATTTGAGGTGTTCTCGCAGGAATCGAAATCGATTTCGAAACGGCACCAACCGGCGGGCCGGCACAAGATCTGTGTTGTCCCACGCCAGAAAGGTGCCGGCGGCGATGGGCGATAGAATGGTCATCAGGGGGGAGAGCGGCGTGAGCCAGCTGAAAACCATAAATCCTATGGAGATCACGATGGGCAAAATGGCTCTGGGAATCTCCTGTTTGAGCAAGAAGATGAAATAGGAGATCCACGGCATACTCGGTGGCGCGGCCTCTTTACCGGTACACTTGCGTTCAGTGATGCGTGACATATAGTCCATAATCACGATACTGAACAGAATTTGCGATATGAGGAAGCCAAAGAGGCTTGAAAGGGCTGCCAGCAGCAGTGCCAACAGCCAGGAGACCACATGCCACAACCATATCAGCCATGGGCTTTGCGGCTGGGTCCAGATCAAGTTGGTGATTTGCTGATACTTGGCCAGCACCAAACCGATGGCAATCAGGGAGAAGAATAAAATGATCACCAGGCGGGCAATGCCCAGCATGAAAAGGGAGGGGGTTTTCAGGCCATAGGCCAATCCTTTAAAATTGTATGATAAACCTTTGAATAAGGTCATGGCTGCAGCATCCTTTGGTCTTGGATTGGAAGTGGAAATATATTGAAACGTCATGGTTGAGAAATAGAACAAGATTCAATCGCATGCTCTTTTGCCGAAACACTAGCAATTTTTATGACCTTGGTCAACCGGCGATCCTGTGCGATACAAATTTCCCGCAGATGTTGTTTCACCTTTAAGAGAGGAAAGTCTATCTATGAAATATATCGGAGCCCATGTCAGTGCCGCTGGAGGTGTGGAGAACGCCCCTTTGAACGCCCACAAGATCGGTGCAAAGGCCTTTGCCGTGTTTACGAAAAACCAGCGCCAATGGAAAGCCAAACCATTGTCACCCAGCAGTATCGAAGCCTTTCAACAAAATTGTCAAAAGTTGGGGTACGCCCCCAGGCACATCCTTCCCCATGACAGCTACTTGATTAATTTGGGCCATCCGGAAAAGGAGGCCTTGGCCAAATCCAGGGCCGCCTTTTTGGATGAGTTTGAACGGTGTGAGCAGCTGGGTTTGATCTATTTAAACTTTCACCCGGGAAGTCATCTTCGAAAGATTCCCGAATCCGAGAGTCTGCAAAAAATCGCACAATCCATTAATATGGCCTTGGAGAAAACCCGGAACGTTACCGCCGTCATTGAGAACACCTCCGGCCAAGGCAGCAACCTGGGTTACCGCTTCGAGCATTTGGCCGAGATTATCGACCAGGTGGAGGATAAGTCCAGGGTGGGCGTGTGTTTGGATACTTGCCACAGTTATACCGCCGGTTATGACCTCAAGTCGTATGAGAGCTACAGGCAGACCATGACAAACTTTGATCGCATCGTCGGTCTCGACTATCTCAGGGGCATGCATCTGAATGACTGTAAAAAAGAGTTGGGCAGCCGTGTGGATCGTCATGAAAGTATTGGCAAAGGAACCCTGGGCTTGGAACCTTTTCGATTTATCATGGAAGATGCGCGTCTTGATGATATCCCTCTGATTTTGGAGACACCCGACAGCGACCGATGGGCCCAGGAGATTCGCTTGCTTTACCAGTTGGCGGACGGTGAAGATGCAATTGAACCATCTTGTTCACAGGAGAAGTGATGTCTTCCGATACGGCTGTCGAACGGTCCGGTGAGCGCTGGCAGGAGAAACCTTTTCGAACCGGTGGTGTATTGCTGGTGTCGTTTTGCCATTTTATTCATGATGTCTATTCCAGCTTTCTGTCTCCACTGCTGCCGCTGCTGATTGAAAAATTCTCACTCTCATTGGCCCGGGCGGGTCTTCTTTCCACTGTGCTGCAATTGCCCGCCATCTTAAATCCCCTTATCGGAATATGGGCGGACCGCATCTCCGTGAGGTGGTTTATCATCCTGGCGCCGTCGATGACGGCCCTGCCCATGAGTCTGATCGGTCTTGCGCCCAGTTATGCCATGTTGCTCATCATGCTGTTTATCACCGGGATCAGCGTATCCCTGTTCCATGTCCCGTCGCCGGTCATGGTCGCCAAACTGTCGGGTGATTACAAGGGGCGCGGTATGGCGCTCTATATGACCGGCGGTGAGTTGGCCAGGGCCATCGGCCCGCTGGTGGCCGTGGGGGCTGTCTCCCTGCTCGGGTTAGAAGGATATTACCCCATCATGGTGTTCGGCCTGGCGGCCTCCTTCTGGTTGTTTCTGAAATTCAAAGATGAAAACATCCGCCAAAAATCCCGGCACACGGTCTCTCTCAAGGGGACTTGGAGGCAGGTCGGGCATGTGATGCGGCCGTTGATCGGAATCCTCTGCGCCCGGGGATTCATGCATGCCGCTGTCACCACATTTCTACCCACCTATATTGCATCGCGCACAGGCAATTTATGGCTGGCCGGAATCTCTCTGACGCTGGTCGAGGGCGCCGGCGTTGCGGGTGTTTTGGCGGCCGGGTCGCTGAGTGACAAGTTGGGGCGACGCCGGATGCTGCTGCTGTCTTTGGTGACTGCGCCTTTTATGTTGTTGGGATTTGTCTGGCTCGATGGATGGTTGCGCTATGCCATGCTGATTTTCACAGGGCTGACACTGCTGTCCACCACACCGGTGATGCTGGCGCTGGTACAAGAGCACAGCTCTTCCAGCCCGGCCGCCGCCAACGGCATTTTGATGATGGCGTTGTTTCTGGCTCGATCTTCCATTGTCGTTATCGTCGGACTTATGGGCGATGCCATCGGTTTGGAGGCCACTTACATTTGCTGCAGCGTGCTGGGTATGGTGAGCATCCCATTTATTATGATGCTGCCGTCGGACAGAGCCCGCCGCAGTAAATAAGGGCGCTGGGAGAAAATAAGTTATCTCTTTTTTTGAAATAGAAACAATTCATAGGCACAAGACGCCAGGTAGTGGTCCGGTTTGATTTGATTCAATCTTTCCAGGCTGTGGTCGTATTTGGCTTTGAGGCTCTTTGTGTAAATGAAATTGAGAAGTTTCATCAGGTAGGGTCTTTTCTCAAAGGTCGCAGATTCCTTTATGCTGGTCGCAACGACTTTGGATATGGGTAGAACATAATCGAAGATCATCGTATTGCAAAAGCGGATGGTGGGCACTGTGTTGGGAGTAATATCTTTTCGATACTTCAGCTCGATGTCGGAGTTCTCCATGTAAGCCGCTTTAAAGTCGTTTCGGTTATGGAAGTTTTTACTGATGAGGTCCTTTTTATCTCTTTTCTTTGCAAAGAAATCACAAATTAAAATATAACCTCCGGGGTTCAGCACGGAAACGGACTTTGCTATAGTGGCCTTTATATCCCGAATGTAACCGAAACTCTCCATGAACAGGACCAAATCAAATCTCGCGTCTGTATCGCCATACTCTTCAAACTTGCTTAAAATGACATTCTCAGGTCCTATTTTCCCTTCGATCTTCTCGGCCAATAACGGATCCGGCACCATTCCTTTGCCTTTGAGTCCTTTGGCGTAAAACCTTTTAAGCATTTCACCGGTTCCGCAGCCGACATCCAATACGGTTTGAACCTCTTCGGGAACGGTATTCAGGCACAATTCAAGATATCTCTCTTGAGCCTGTCTCAGGTCGGCATTGCTGGTAAACTCTTCATCCGGATTCTCACAATACCCCAAATGCAGATGTTCGGATTTGGACATCATTAAAAATATTTGAAGCCAATAGTCGGGTTTTCTAGCCATAGCGGTTCCTTAGAGAACGATAAGAGGGTTGCGCCGATCAAACATGGCGCACTCTATATCATTGTATCAGGATTAAATAAACAGGGGCATCTCCACCGCACTTATGGAAACGCCCCTATATTTTTTATGATATCAAACGACTTTTACATTGACAGCGGATAGGCCTTTTTGACCCTGCTCAACGTCGAAGGTCACGCGATCACCTTCATTCAGGGTTCTGAAGCCTTGGGAGTCAATTCCGGAGTGGTGTACAAATACATCCGGGCCATCCTCTTGCTCAATAAATCCGTATCCTTTTTTTTCATTAAACCATTTTACTGTACCATTAGCCATAGCGACGTCCTCCTTAATGTAACGATCCTAGGCCCCAAACTTCAGGTTGCCACCATACACAGGCGTCATCATAACGATTTCGTTGCAGCATGTGTACATGTTAAAGATGTTGCTCCCCGGTGTATTCGTTTAATGCAACTATTCCTGAAAAAGGACCACCTCTAACAATCTCCTATTCCTTGGGGCGGAAAATCGGCGTGCGGCCTACACTCTTTAAACAGTGCAGTATCCGATTCATCAGCCCGGTAAAACGGAAGAGGCGATCGATTAAACGCTGATAAGCAATAAATAAAATAGAGGAAGAGCTCGTAATTTTCCTAGTGAGAAAAATAAAAGCACGGACATGTCTTTCTGCGCTCATAAAGGGCTGGACTTCAATGGTATAAACTTCTAACATCTAAAACTTACGCATTATTAAGATATAAAGTGGAAATATAAATAGGATTGACAACTCCAGTTGCTTAAGATTAGTTGTGCAGATCTTTTTTGACGTTAATCTTATCACGGTCTGCGGAGGTGCGCAATGGCTGATTTTGGAAACTCACAAAATATTGATTTTACGGTAGATCAAAAAAATTTATACCGTGAAGAGTCGGTGTCTGATCTGAAGGTGGCCTCGATCCGGCAAATGGTTCCCATCAATCCTGACGGCTCTGATGATACCAGCCGTTCGCCGATCTTTATGGGGCATTCACAGATAATGACCCCGGAAGGTCCCCTGCCGTTGCAGGCGCGTCTTGCGGCCAATAACATCTCGGAAGCTTTTGAAGTGTTTCCGGATGCCATGCAAAAGGCCCTGTCTGAGATGGTCCAGCAGATTCAGGAGATGCAGCGCAGAGAGCAGGAGAAGAAGATGGATGACTCGAGAATAATCGTCCCCGGCCGGTAGCATGAGCCGGAAGGCGCCCTTTTTTTTAGGTAATTATGGGGTTATCTTACAATGGCCAACCCCAAACGCAAGGCTTGGGTCCTTTCGGTATAGTTGGACGAGTGAA
>JASFKE010000044.1:0-12415 GCA_050118795.1 Desulfobacteraceae bacterium
CAGTGTGGCCAGTGGACAGAGTCGATCATTTACCATTACACCCAACGCGGGGTATCGACTCGCCGATCTGGTTGTGGACGGTGTGTCTGCTGGAGCATTGACCACATACACCTTCCCGGAAGTCACTACAAACCATGCCATTGAGGCCGTCTTTGTCGCAGACACCTACACCATTGACGCATCTTCCAGTGAGGGCGGATCCATTTCACCCAGCGGCCGTATTTCGGTAGTGGGTGATAGCGAAAAGATTTTCACTGTAACGGCTGATGACGGGTATGAAATTGATGACCTTATTGTCGACGGCGTCTCGATGGGCGAACAAGAGAGCTATACATTTACACGGATCAATGCCGATCATTCGATTATAGCGAATTTTAGAGCGGTCAACCAACTGCCAACAGCTGACGCCGGCCCGGACCAAGTTGTGGACGAACAGGCCCTGGTCTCTTTAAACGGTCTGAACTCAAAGGATTTAGATGACGGTATCGCTATCTTTGAGTGGAGACAGGTCAATGGGGCACTGGTGGAGTTAAGCTCCGCATCTGACGAGATCGTCACATTTACCGCGCCGGATGTGGATGTGAACGGTGATGCCCTTGAGTTTGAACTTACCGTCACCGATAATAGCGGCGAGATGGCAACGGACAGGTGTATCGTTAATGTGACGTGGGTTAACGAGGCACCCGTAGCCCAGACAGGCCCTGACCAGAGCGTCAACGAGGGTAGCACGGTGGAATTAAACGCTGCTGACAGCATGGATTCGGATGATGGTATCGACCGGTATCAGTGGCATCAGGTTGAAGGTCCGGAGGTGGTATTGTTACATCCGGATTCTGCAGCCCCATCTTTTAGTGCCCCGGATGTTGGTCCCCAAGGTGCTTCCCTGGCATTTGAGCTTACCGTAACGGATGCTGGCGGATTACAGGATACGGACCGTTGCATGGTCACTGTTACGTGGGACAACATGGAGCCGTTGGCAGACGCCGGACCCGACAACACGGCGGCAGCCGGTGAAACGGTGGTGCTGGATGGATCCGGGTCCATGGATCCGGATGGCATGACTTTGCAATACCAATGGCGTCAAACCTTTGGTTCGCCTGTCACCCTGTCAGACGCAACTTCGGATCGCCCACAGTTTACGGTACCCACGCAGAGCACTGACGACACTGTGTTGACATTCGAGTTGACAGTTACAGACAGTGGAGGACTGCATGGTGTGGATATTTGCCAGGTTACTATCCAAAATGAAGAGCAATCCGAAAACGACCTCACCCCTCCGACACTGACCATTGACAAACCGGCACAGGACTGGGCTGTCGTATTCAAACGGCGGTATAAACTATTCGGAAGCGCTGATGATGATCGCCAAATTGCAAGGGTGGAATGGGAAAACAGTCGCGGCGGCTCAGGAGAGGCAAACGGAACGACACAATGGTGGAAGAGTATTAGCCTGCGCCGAGGCCTTAATGAGATCACGATCACCGCTATTGACGAAGCGGGCAATAAGACCTCAAAGAAGGTTCTTATTTATCGTATGAAGTGGTTTTGATTTGCGCACTCTGTAGCCGAAAAACTTCAGATCGCCACGTCTGATCCAGAAGCTTAAAAAGAGTTTGATTAAAGAAACGGCCAGGGTATTGCATCCCTGGCCGTTGTTTTTAATCGATGATGGGGTGTCGGTTCAGCCCTTTTGCTCAATAGCAGCGGCAATTCCTTTGGCCGCTGCCGTTGCGCTGGCCGGCGTGGTAATGTTGACGATGCGGCAGCCTATTGCGGCCTTTCGAATCACGCTGTCATCAATTTGCCCCTGACCGCCGGTGGGGGTGTTGATCACCATCTGGACATTTCCGTTTTTTATCTCATCCACCAGGTTAGGGCGGCCAAAACCGAGCTTTCGGACCTGTATGGCCTCAATCCCATGTTCTGTCAACACCTTATGGGTTCCCTTGGTGGCCATGATCCTAAAACCCAATTCTCCAAAAATGCGAGCCGGTTCCAATATACTGGATTTGTCTTCATCCGTTACTGTAATCAAGACCGTTCCTTGGGTGGGCAGGGGTGTCGCAGTCGCTTCCAATGCCTTGAAGTAAGCCATGCCAAAGGTGCTGGACAATGCCATGACCTGTCCTGTGGAGCGCATGTTGGGGCCCAGCAGCGGGTCGACTTTTGGGAAGACATTAAATGGGAAAACCGGTGCACGCACGCAGCACTGCGACACAGTGGGGGCTTTGATGCCAAGATCTGACAATGGATTGCCCAAAATCAAGCGCGTGGCCCATTCCACCACAGGTGCACCCAATGTTTTGGATACCACGGCCAAATTTCTGGAGATGTTGCTTCCGGTCTCTATCAGATAGACCGTATCGCGGTATATACCGAACCTGATATTGATCAATCCCTTTATGCCCAACGCCGTGGCGATTTTATGACAATATTCCGTAATGGTTTCCACATGCCGGGGGGCGATACTATAGGGCGGGATAACGGCGGCTGAATCCGCGGCATGGACGCCTGCCAATTCAATATGCTCCATGACGGCCGCAACGTGGGTATTGGCGCCATCACACAAAACTTCCGCCTGGGCTTCAATGGCGTATTCCAACAACTGCTCGATCCAAAGAGGCTGCTCACCGGCAACAGCAATTTCAGATAGATAATGGTCAAGGGCCTGGGGATCCTGAATTGATTTAGTGGAGGCGATGGGTAAATCGCTGATCGTCAACGGGTATCCGATCTGCTCTGCCAATTGATGCGCCTGCGCAACGTTCTGAGCACTTCCGGACGATGGCTGCGGAATGCCCAATTGACGGATGCGTTCTTTGAATTCGATTTTATTTTGTTGCAATACAAGGGATTCAATGGGCGTACCCAGAAGATTGCATCCCATCGATGATAGCTTTGCCGCCAAGTCAACGGCCGCAAATCCTGCAAACTGGGTCATGACCCCGATCGGTTCTTCCGCCCGGACGATATCCATAATTTCAGAGGCTGTCAGGGGATCGTAATAACAGATACAGGGGCAGCTGGGGCCGTATGTTGAACTGGCGATGTTGTTGTTGATAACAATGGGTCTGAAGCCCATTTTGTTCAGCGTTTGGGCTGCCTGGAAAATACCGTAGTCGCATTCGGCGCCGTTGCCGATACCATAGGCACCGCTTCCCAAAAGGAGGACTTTTTGACGCTTGCCGTCGCTGGGCAAGTTTGCAGCTGAGCGGAAAGTGCTGTACCGAAGATGTTGCTGTTCTCCAGGCATGCGGTCCCAATTTTGGACAACCCCGGCTTTGGCCAATTGCTGTTCCAGTTGTTGAAGGGGTTTCCCGGATAGGCGGGCAAGGTCGCCATTGCTGAATCCTTGTGTTTTGGCGTGGCGCATCAGCTTTTCATTTAGAGCTTGGCCTTGACCGGATATGAGTTGATCTTCCGTATTCACCAGCTCTTTGAATTGTTCGATGAACCATGGCGAAATATGGGAGCGTTGATAAACCTCTTCAATTGAAGCCTTTTTTCGCAATGCTGCATATACCTCGATTAACCGCCGGCTGGATGGTGTGGCCAAACGTTGCAGTATTGTTTCGATGGGTTCATGATCAAGCTTGTCAGCCTCGGATGAAATAGTGTGATTGTCTCGCAGGCCGCTGCGCGCAGCCTTTTGTAAAGCCTCTTTAAAAGTGTCCCCATAGCCTACGTGGTGTCCGGTGGCTTGCATTTGCAGCCCGAGCCGATCTACGGTATTTTCTAGAAGCGAGAAATCCCACCTCGGCCATTTTACCCCCACAATCTTTGTCGAATTTTCAGGCTGCGTTGATTGCGGCAACTCAGATGATAATTGATCCAATGTGAATCCCGCGGCCAGCAAAGTGGACATTTTGGCCATGGCAGTGCCTTTGATACGTGCCACCAATGCCGTAGATGTCGTATAGCGAGGATGGACGGCAAGGACAAGCAGATCTTGGCGAGCTGGGTGATAGGCGAAGCGCAAAGTGGCGCTTCCAACAATATTGAGATGGTCTGCAATGGCCTTGGCTTGTTTTTGAAATAAAGCTTTAAGCGATTGCGGCAGACTTTGCGGTGGACAAACGCTTATGGCATCGCCGGGATGGACGTTGGCCGTGTCTAAATATTCGATGGCGCCGACCATGATCGATCTGCCGGTCCGATCCCTCAAAACTTCCAGCTCAATCTGCTGCCACTCAAGCAGGGAGGCTTCAACGGACAATTTGCCTGACGGCTCCCCTGACAGTGTGGCGCCCTTACGGTTCAAATCGTCCTGGTTATAGATCAGCAGACCGTCAGGGAGCATTTGGGCATCATCACAGCGCAGCACCACCGGAAATCCGAGTTGTTGCGCCTTTTCAACGGCGTCATCCACGCCATTGACCTGAGTGATTGATGGGGTTTTCAATCCGATGAGGGACAAAGCTGACTGGAGTGTGTCACGATCCCGTACTCGGTCTAGACACTCTTTTGAGGGACCCCAAACAGAGAGATTTTTTTTAGGCAGGGTATTGTTTTGGTATAGTTTGGACATCAGCTGTAGACCGCTGCGTCCGCTAAAAAGTGACAATAGGGCATCCGGCTTTTCAACCTCTATGATGTCATTCAATGCTGTCGGGGTCAGCGGTTCGATGATGGGATGGTGTGACCATGGCTCACCATTGAAAACCGCATCGGGGTTGGCATCCACGGTAACAAGGCGGCATCCCTTGTCGGCCAATGCCCGGCATGCTTCCAGCGCGCCTTCGTGGCACTCTCCAGCCTGTCCGATGGTTGTTGGACCTGAGCCGATGATTAAAACCTTCATCATTTTTAAATCAGGCATGTTGTCTCCTCAACATAATCTCAGTTCGAACATTCTTATTGCTCTCTATATTGCAGCAGTGCGGTGGCATTAAAATGAAAAAAACTTTAGACTATCCCCGACACTGACGAAAATCAAGTTTAAAGAGAGGGTTGAGACATTTCCCGTTACAATCCGCCATCCGGGAAATACCGGGCTATTTCCTTGACATACCAAACGATTGCAATTACATATGCCAGTTCAACAACTGTGCTTGGTTGTTTCAAACCGGGTGTTTTGCACGCGGTGACATCTGCAACGTTTAAAGCACTGACGTGCTTTTGACTTTTGGCCTTCGGCCGGAAATATAAGCCGCCCGCTGCTTGGGTGGTCGTCGACTCATGGAGGATTCAATGGACTATAAAAAGACGCTTAACTTGCCGGCCACAGCCTTTCCGATGAAGGCAAACCTGGCTCAGCGTGAACCGGAGCTGCTTAAAAAATGGGATGAGGATCGACTCTACCAGACCATACGCGAAAGATCAAAAGACAAAAAGCGTTTCATCCTCCATGACGGCCCTCCATACGCCAATGGCCATATCCACATTGGCACGGCGCTTAACAAAATCCTCAAGGATTTTATTGTGCGCTCGCGACAGATGTCGGGTGCCGATGCGGTATATGTTCCGGGTTGGGACTGCCACGGACTTCCCATCGAGCACAATGTTGAGAAAGAGTTGGGTGGCAAAAAGCAAAAGATGAGCCAGGCGCAGATCCGGCAAAAATGCCGCACCTATGCCGATAAGTTCATCAATGTACAGCGGGATGAATTTAAACGCCTGGGTGTGATGGGGGACTGGCCGGATCCCTATCTTACCATGAGCTATGATTACGAGGCCACCATTGCCAAGGAGTGCTGCAAATTTGCGTTGGACGGCAGCCTGTTCCGCAGTAAAAAGCCGATTTATTGGTGCTGCAGCTGCCAGACGGCGCTTGCTGAAGCGGAGATCGAGTATAAAGAAGAAACCTCACCATCGATATTCGTCAAATTTCCTCTGTTGGATGACCTGAGCGATCAACTGCCCAGCCTGGCTGAAAAAGAGGTCTTTGTGGTGATCTGGACCACCACCCCGTGGACTTTGCCCGCAAATCTGGCCATCACCCTGCATCCTGATTTTGATTATGTGGCCGTGGAAACGGATAACGGTCAAGTGCTGATATTGGCCAAGGCGTTACTGGCCTCGTGCATGACGGCATTCGGACAACAGGACCATACGGTCTTGGGAGAATTGGATGCCAAGCTTTTGGAGAATAAGCGTTGTCGACATCCTTTATATGACCGGGAATCACTGATCATTCTTGGCGATCATGTCACCCTGGAGGCCGGAACCGGGTGTGTTCACACCGCCCCCGGCCATGGCCGCGAGGATTATGACGTTGGTTTGAAATACGGTTTGGATGCGTACTCCCCCGTCGATGACCGCGGGTGTTTTACGGATGAGGTTGAACACTTTTCCGGTCAATTTGTCTTCAAGGCCAACATTGAAATCAACAAGGCGCTTGAAGACAAGGGCGTTTTACTCGCCCGGGAGCAGATCGCACACTCCTACCCCCACTGCTGGCGCTGCAAGCGGCCGGTGATATTTCGAGCCACCCCCCAGTGGTTTATCTCCATGGAGAAAACCGGGCTTCGAAAGGCGTCGCTGGATGCCATCGATCAGGTGAAATGGATTCCCCATTGGGGGCGGGAACGTATCTACGGCATGATTGAAAATCGACCCGACTGGTGTGTATCACGCCAACGCGCCTGGGGGGTGCCCATTACGGTATTTACCTGCGCTGACTGCGGCGCCACACATATGACACCCCAATTGATGGAGCGGATTCACGCCCTTTTTCAGGAGCAGGGCGCCGACGCCTGGTTTGAAAAGAGTGTGGCGGACCTGCTTCCAAAAGGGGCCGCATGTGATCGTTGCGGCTCCGGCAATTTTGAGAAAGAGACCGACATTTTGGACGTATGGTTCGATTCGGGGGTCAGTCACGCTGCCGTCTTGGAGGCCAGGGACAATTTGAGCTGGCCGGCGGATCTCTATCTGGAAGGATCGGATCAGCATCGTGGATGGTTTCACAGCTCATTGCTCACATCCGTAGGGCAACGCAATACCGCTCCATATAAATCTGTGCTTACCCATGGTTTTGTCGTCGATGCCAAAGGTAAAAAAATGTCCAAATCCCTGGGCAATGTCATCGCCCCGGAGAAGGTGATCAAACAATATGGCGCTGAAATTCTACGGCTGTGGGTCTCTGCGTCGGATTACCGGGACGACGTCCGCATTTCGGACAAGATTCTCAAGCAACTTACGGACGCTTACCGGCGCATTCGAAATACCAGTCGGTTTTTATTGGGAAATCTAAGCGACTTTGATCCGGTCGAGGACGCGGTGGCCTACGATGATATGCTGCCCATAGACCGTTATGCCCTGCACACCCTCCAAGGCGTTATAGAGCGGTCACGTAAGGCCTATGACACCTATGAGTTTCATACCATCTATCATGGGCTTTTCAATTACTGCACCTTGGATCTATCGGCATTTTATCTCGATATCCTCAAAGACCGTCTTTATACCACTCCGGCAAAAGAGTTGGCACGGCGCAGCGCACAAACGGCAATCTACAAGATAGCGGATGGACTGGCTCGGTTGATGGCCCCAATTATGGCTTTTACGGCAGAAGAGATATGGAAGTATTTGCCCGACGTATCCGGCAAACAAGAGAGCATTCACATGGCGAGTCTGCCCCAAGCGGATTCGCAGTTGCGCGATGATGCCTTGGCCGAACAATGGCGGGCTATCAGGACAGTGCGTGCCGAGGTGACCAAAGCGTTGGAGGCGGCGCGGGCCCAGAAGGTGATTGGTCATTCACTGGATGCAGCTGTTGTCGTTGGGCTCGACAAAACACTCTACGCGCAATTGGTTCCCTACAGTCAAGATTTGAGATCGATCTTTATCGTCTCCAAAGCCGAACTGGTGAACGGTGATCTCGAAGATGCCTACCACAGCCCGGATGTAGATGGCATCGCAGTAAAGGTCAGACCGGCATCGGGAGAAAAGTGCAACCGCTGCTGGGTGCACGATCCCAGCGTGGGGACACTGAACGACCATCCCACTATCTGCGATCGCTGCCACAGTGCGATACAGGCAATGGAGGATGACGTCTGATATGGAGTTGAACAAATACGCCCGGTTTTCGATGGTCGCCTTGGTTGTGGTGCTGTTGGATCAGATCTCTAAAGCCTGGATCCTTGCAAAAGTGCCCCTTTACCATAGCATTCCCATCATCTCCGGGTTTTTCAGCATTACACATGTTCACAACCCGGGGGGGGCCTTCGGCTTTCTGGCCCAGAATGGATCTCCTTTGAGGCACTGGGTCTTTTTAGGGGCAGCGGCGCTGGCACTGGCAATGATCCTCTACTTTCACCATCAAACCCCGCGATCCCACCCCTATTTGGCATTGGGGTTGTCCCTGATATTCGGTGGCGCTATCGGCAATCTGATCGATCGGTTAAGGTTCGGGGAAGTGGTCGACTTTTTAGATTTTTATGTGGCCAGTTATCATTGGCCCACCTTTAACGTTGCGGACAGCGCTGTCACCGTCGGCGTTGGGATTTTTATCGCCCATATCGTGCTGAAAAAAATGCCATTTTAATCAAGCCAGCGACATGACAATGCTTTAAGCCTCATATAGCCAGGTTCTACAAGCCGTGAGCGAAATCCAACACAATCAGCTGACACAGTTCTTAAAAGAGACCGTTGATCAGGCGTTTCCCGGCGTTTATCTGATTCACGGCCAGCAAATGCTTGTCGAAAAATCAGCAGCGCAGCTGGTGACCCATTTATTGGACGGGGAGTCTGCTGATATGTGTTGTGAGAAGATAGAGGGGACGGTGGAGAATTTGGCTGATGCCCTGGAACGTTTAAATACCTTTTCGTTAGTGAGCGGACCTAAAATTGTCCTTTTCAAAGAGACCAAGCTGTTTGAGGGACGTCGCAACCTGCAACATTTGGTGGATCAAATTACCGAGGCGTGGGACAGTGACGACCTTCACCAATCGGCGAAACTCTTTTCAAACCTCTGCGGTCGATTGGAGATCCCCTTGGAAGAGGTGCGCCACGGATCTTTCGAAAATGACAACTTGAAAGCGGTGATAGCTCACCTGGGCAGCGATGGGTTGGACAAACTGGTGCCGTATTGTCAAACCCAGGGGGCGTCGGCCGCTGTTTCCGATGATCACACCCATACTTTACAGCACGCCCTGGTTAAAGGGTTTCCTTCAAATCATTTTTTGATTGCCACCGTCACCTCTAAAGTTCCTAAAAATTTAAAACTGTATAAGGCCTTCCGGAAACACGGTGTGGTCATCGACTGCAATATCCCCCTGGGGGAGCGCCGGTCAGACAAAGCCGCCCAAGAAGAGGTGCTGCGCCAAACATTGGATGAACTGCTGTCAAAGAGGCAGAAAAGAGTGTCGCCGAGGGCTTTTCAAACCTTGTGCCGGTTGACCGGTTTCGAACCGCAGATATTTGTTCATAATGTGGAAAAACTCATTGATTATGTGGGAGAGCAGCCGGAGATCACGGTAGATGACATACAAACCGTTTTAAAACGTACCCGGGTGGATCCTGTATTTGAGTTGACCAATGCGGTGGCCGACAGAAACCTTATCCGGTCGTTATCCCACCTCGATACGCTTTTGGATGCCAATTGGCATCCACTCCAGATCCTGTCGGCGCTGGCCAACCAGATGCGCAAGTTGCTGGTGGCCAAATCATTCACCACCAGTGAATATGGAAAAAGTTGGGCCCGGGGCATGACCTACCCTCAGTTTCAAAGATCCGTGATGCCGGCCATTGTGGCCCACGATCGCCAATTGAACGAACAGAGCGCAGGATGGGGCGAGATGGTCACCGATATACCCGCAAAAGGGCGCCGCAGTAAAAAGAAGCCACTGGAAGTTACTCTTGCAGCCAACCCCAAAAGCCCATATCCGGTCTACCAGAATATGGTTAAAGCAGACAAGTTCACACTGCAAGAGCTGGTCGACGCAATGGCCGGACTCAATCAAACCGACCTTCGGCTCAAATCTACCGGCCAGGATGCAGCCATGGTTCTGAAAAAGACGATCATGGGTATTTGCAGTGTTGAAAAACCCTAACAATACACCTTTAAGAGGACGATTATGAGACCGAAAACAAAGATTGTTTGCACCATCGGACCATCCAGTTCAACATATGATAGCATAAAGATGTTGATTGACAAGGGCATGGCGGTGGCGCGGTTGAACTTTTCCCATGGCACCCACAAAGACCATGCCGACCTGATCGATAAAGTACGCAAAGCATCCTCAGAGTTGGGGCAGCCTGTTGCTATTTTACAGGACCTGTGCGGCCCCAAAATTCGCGTGGGAGAGATTCCCCATCCGGGAATTCAGCTCCTTGCCGGTGATACCCTGGTACTCACCACCCAGCGGCAACCTGTCCAAGACCGGCATGTTACGGTGAGTTATTCCGGGCTGCCGTTACAAGTCAAGGCCGGTGATCATATCCTGTTGGCCGATGGTATGATGGATTTGACCGTGGAGGGAACCAGCACAACCGAGATTGTCTGCAAGGTGGTGACCGGCGGCTTGCTGACCTCATTTAAAGGAATTAATCTTCCCACAAGTTCTCTGGATATACCGGCGCTCACCGAAAAAGATCGCAGGGACCTCATATTCGGCCTCGATAAGCAAGTCGACTATGTTGCGCTCTCTTTTGTGCGATCCGCTGCCGACATCCATGAAATAAAAAAAATAATTCACCGTCACCAGAAAAAAACACCTGTAATCGCAAAAATCGAAAAACATGAAGCTTTGGCCAATATTGATGCCATTTTAGAAGCGGCTGACGGGATAATGGTTGCACGTGGTGATTTGGGGGTAGAGATCCCCTTGGAAAAAGTGCCCAATATACAAAAAAGATTGGTTAAAAAGGCCAATATATTGGGAAAACCTGTTGTCATTGCCACCCAGATGTTACGTTCCATGGTGGACTCACCGCGGCCTACGCGCGCTGAGGCGGGAGACGTGGCCAATGCCGTATTGGACGGCGCCGATGCCGTGATGCTATCGGAAGAGACGGCCAGCGGCCACTACCCCATAGCGTCGGTTAGCTATATGGCGCGCATCGCCGCCAGTGCGGAAGAGAAGTATCCGCACCAAAAATATCTCAAAGTCACTCCCAAAAAAGGGACTGCGGAATCGGTTTCGTATGCGGCTTCCATTTTAGCAAAAAACTTGTCGGCCAGCGCAGTGGTGGCCACCACACGATCCGGATCTACGGCTATCCATATTTCCAGATATCGCCCCCAGCAACCCATCATTGCATTGTCACCTGACGAAAATACGGTTAGACGGCTTGGGTTGTATTGGGGGATTATGCCATTTTTCCTGCCCATCATTGAAGACACCGACGAAATGGTTGAGCAGGCGGCGTTGGCGGCCATGGAAAAAGGTCATGTTCACAAAGGGGATCGCATCGTCATCACGGCCGGGCGTCCCATTTGGGCCACGGGCACCACCAATATGTTGTGGGTCAAGGAGCTGTAGGGAACCCAATCCCCATTGAAAATTACATCATGCCGTGATACCTGGACAGTTAGGCGTAGAGCGATATAAGCTTTAAGAATTTGGAGATAATTTTATGATTCGAGCGGGCGTTGTGGGTGCTACCGGTTATGCCGGAGCCGAGCTGATACGGATTTTGTCCGGACATCCGGAGGTTGAAATTACCTGCATCACCTCACGGCAGTATGCGGGTGATCGATTTGACACCATTTATCCATCCATGAAGGGCTGGGTGGATCTGGTATGCGAAAAATATGAGGCCGAAAAGATGGCTGATGTCGCCGATGTTGTCTTTACAGCGCTGCCCCACCAGCTGCCCATGGCCATTGTACCTGAGCTGCTTAAATTCGGCACGAAGGTGATCGATCTTTCGGCTGATTTTCGTTTTAAAAATATAGAGGCCTACGAAAGGCATTACCAACCGCATACCGCACCTGAGTTGGCTGAAATGTCGGTTTACGGTCTCAGTGAAGTCTATAGTCATGATATAAAGTCCGCCACCCTTATCGGTAATCCAGGCTGTTACCCAACAAGCGTATTGCTGCCGCTGATTCCACTCATCAAGGCTGATATGATTGACACCGGGCGGCTGATTGCAGATGCCAAGTCCGGTGTCAGTGGCGCCGGCCGAGGTGTGAGCTTGGGTACCCACTATTGCCAGGTCAACGAATCATTCAAAGCGTATAAGGTTGGAGGCCATCGCCATACCCCTGAGATGGAGGCCGTTTTGAGTGAGCAGGCAAGCCGGTCCGTGGCATTGACCTTTGTACCCCATTTGGTGCCACTTTCCAGGGGAATGGAGACCACCATATACACCCGAGTGCGGGAAGGTATTGATGCCGGCGATGTCGAGCGCTGTCTTCAACAATTTTATCGGAACCGGCAATTTGTCAGAATCCAAGGTTCCACCCCACCGGACAGCTTGAATGTCAAAGGGACCAATTGCTGTGACATCGGTTTCTTTCTGGATGGCTCCA
>JASFKE010000045.1:0-12397 GCA_050118795.1 Desulfobacteraceae bacterium
GATACCTGCAATGGCTTCGTCACTTGAACGCTCAGCATCCGTGTCTTCAATCCGCAGTAGAAACCGGCCGCCATGTTTGCGGGCGTACAGCCAGTTGAAGATAGCCGTACGCGCCCCCCCGATATGCAAATAGCCTGTGGGACTTGGGGCAAACCGAACAATCACATCATCCATGATAACCGTTTCCTTTCAGTGGGTTAAGATATGCATCACAAATAGACCTATAAGAAATTCTTTTTTCCTGAGCTATGGGTTATGGGAACCAGTTGCATCGCTCTTTGCCACGGCAAGTTCCAAAACTGTGGAACGTTAACATATTGTTCCAATTTGGGGGGATGGTGGTTTTTATCAACCCTGGCAATCGGATTACAGGGCAAGGTCCAATTCACAGAGCTGTCTTTCTATCAATTCAGACCATCCTTTGTTGGCTTTTGGGTTGGCAGGGCTAGGATGGGTGATACGACCGATCTGTACCTCCATTTCCGATAATGCCGATACAGCCCTTTGATGGGCGAAATTTCCAATTCCAATGACAAATTGGGGTTTAATCAACTCGACAGTGCGCACCAGTGCTTCATCGCAAGCCGCAAACAACTCTTTTTTTTCAATCTTGCCGAGCTTGTCCGGTGTCCGGTTGCGGCCCCCCTCTTCCATGAATACAAGGGGACAATAATTGGCCACCCAGAAGCGGCGAAAAAAGCTTTTCGGATCACCAAACCGATCCCTTGCCCACCCCCACAACCGTTGGCCGCTGATCTCCCCTCGCGGGCATTGAAATCCTGTGATGGGTCTTTTGGGGTGCTGCTTCGAAGGCGATCCGACACTGTCTTCAATACCCATCCACCCTTTCACCATGCCCACGTCACCAAAGGGGATACCGGTTTGCGCCATACCCCATGGGCCGGGATTCATGCCTAAAAAAACAACCTCTTTGGACCCTGCGCCATATTGCCGCCAGTACTCCAAGTACGGCCTTATGGCATACTCCAATGGGTTGTACACATATTGGACCGGAGCATCGAATCTCAACGATTTCAACCGAACCGACAAAGTATCAATGATCTTTTCCATATTCGCTGTGCGAAAGCCCATGGAACGCCTTTACCCTATTGTGGGTTTTCGTAGAATATGTAATTCGTTGAGTAGTCACTGAACTCAAAATAAACCTTCTTTTCATTCCCATCTTTTTTAAAGTTAAAATTTTGATCCATAATGCCGTAGCCAAATCGGTAAGGGCGAGGCTTTTCATCGTCGGTACCATATGCGGTCGATACCTTATCGATATTGATAAATCGCTTGACGAGCTTATCACCTGCGTAAATCTCCAATACGCCGTCGGTTCCGGTCCAATTTTTAATGCTGCGGCCTATTTTGTTTTGGGTTTCCTGGGTGCAGGCGGCCAACATCGCGACCGCGCCCGCCAGAATCAATATTTTTTTGATCATCGGGTTGTTCTCCTCTCTCCGTGTATGGGAGATCGCCAATAATTTACGAGCCGTGATTTCTCAAGATGCGCTTGAGGGTACCATGTTTTTTTACGCCATACCTAAACATTGTGCAAACACAACCGATAAAAATATTAGCACCCGATGCTGGTTTTCATATTCAGTGGTTGCGTATTTCGGTTACACACAAGAGGGATATCATGATTAACAAAAATATCAATGTAGAAGCACCCAAGAGCTTAGATGAAGCGGCCGAACTGCTTCTATCCGATCTTCTCATGCAACACCTCCACACGCTTTCAAATATGACCGAGGAGGATTTCGACATGCTCTGTAACAGAGTGACGCCTTACCTGATCGAAGAGTTCAAACTCTGGGAGGGAAACCAAGATTTGCTGGATTCATGCTTCTCCCAAACCGACACCGAGGAGACCGATCCGGCCCGCATTATTTTGAATCGGGTCAAACAGATGCTGAGCGATTTTCACGGTTTTCTGGTTATCACCTGATTTTAGCTTAACACTCCCATCCCCCCCTAACCCCAGTTCATTTTAAAAGGTTTTAAAGGTATTTAACTTTTAGTTCAACATATCTTGTTTAACTTATTTTATTCTTTGGCAATTTATACAGATATGCGTCCCGCGCTGCCCCACCAGCAGCCGTTCTATCGGCTCTGCGCATTTTTGGCATGGCAGTCCGGTTCGACCAAAGACCTTCAAAAAACGGCTATTTTTACCTTGGCTCTTCTGCAGTCCGGAATAATTTCCAAGGCCCTTGCCCAGTGACGTGCCTGCGTTGCGAAGCCCTTGGCGCAATACGTACCGGATAGCGCGATGTAAAGACTTCACTTCGGCCCATTGGAGGCCATGGGCCGGCCGAATCGGATGAATGCGTGATCGCCATAAGGCCTCATCCACATAAATATTGCCCAATCCTGCAAGGAAGGTTTGATCCAGCAGCAGCGGTTTGATCTGCCGCCTTCGCCCATTGAGCCTTTTTGCCAATGTTTTGGCTGTAAATCGATCACTGAGTGGTTCAGGCCCTAAATTTCCGGTAAGGGTATCAAGTGTCTTGGATATGTAAAAGCGTCCGAATTTTCGTGTATCATGGAATAAAAGGCGCCGTCCGTCGCTGATATTCAAAATAATCTGAACGTGAGGATTCGGCGATGTTATATTGCGCACCAATTCGAATCGGCCGGTCATTCTTAAATGCACGGCCATAAAGAGGTCGTCGCTCAGTTCAAAGATGATAAATTTTCCTCGACGCCCAATGCGGTTAATCGTCTTGTTTCTGACCTGACGGCTAAACCGGTCCGGGTCTGATGTCGCAATGGTTTTTGGCCATAAGACAGTGGTTTTTTGAATGCGCTTTCCAACGAATCCAGCGCAAATCAAGGCATCGACGATGGTCTGTACTTCAGGCAGTTCGGGCAATGGGTGCATCCTGTCTATTTTGCGCGGCGCTCCGAATCTTGCCGAACACAAAGCCCTAACAAAATGGTTTATTTAAGCAAATTAAATACTTGCCCACTAATCACCTTGGGGTAGAAGTAGGTTGATTTACGCGGCATGATCAATCCCTCTTGGGCGACCCGTTGAACCTGTTCAATCTTCGTGGGATTCAATATAAAGGCCATATCCGCTTCGCCATTTTGAACGGCCGTCACTGCAGCTTTAGACGTAGTGGCATAGCCGATCTTGGTGGCATCGTCCAGCCTGGCCTGGTCAAAACCCAACAGATCCATCATCAGCAACCGTGTCAGGACGCTGACATCCAAATCAAGCAACGCCTCATGCATCTCTTTACTGTACTTGCGCGCCATCACACCCTCTTTCAATACCATGACAAATAGGGCGGATTTCTGCTGGGTATACAAGCCAATGACATTTCGACCTGATTGTGAAGCCATGGTGCGGTCAAACTCTTTTAATGCCGAGTTCATATCATCGTTCCCGGTAAAAATCCGGATGTCAAAATACGATGCCGCTTTTTCCAGGAGTTTTTCTATATCATCCACGGGCGTCTCTTTGATCAGGCGGTGGGCGGGAAAAATGACCATACCCGGATCATTCAAGCTGCTCAAACTCATCATGACAAAATTGGACGGATGGTTTTCATCGAAATTCGGTGTATTTTCCTTTACCCACTGCCTGTAATTCAGTGCGGTCTCATAACGGTGGTGACCGTCGGCGATATAGATGGCCTGACCTTCGAGTGAGCTGCTGACATGGGATTGGGTCTCAGGATCGATGATCCGCCAAAGCTTGTGACGCAGTCCTTTTCCATCGATAATATCCATATCAGGCGATTGTATGTCAGCGCGTTTTTTCAGCTGCGCCAGTATGCCGTTTCCATCGGCATAGAGACCGAAAATGGGACTGAAATTGCTATGACACAGTTGCATTAATCGCAGCCGCTCGGACTTAACTTTCGAGAAGGTCCGTTCATGGGGCAGCACGATGCCTTTATCAAATGTTTCCAATCGCACATTGCCAATAACGCCGTAGCGTGTCACGGTTTGGCTTTCAACCTCAAAAGAGACGCTGGTTAAATAAAAAGCCGGGTCCGGATCCTGTATCAGCGTCTTGTTTTCCATCCATTGATTGAAATATCCCGCTGAACGGCTATGGATGTCATGTTGGCCGGTGTCTCCATCCTTGGGTTTTCCCAATATCAAACGAATGACATTATTCGGATGCTGTTGGTAGAACCCTTCTTGTTCCAAAGGAGATATCACATCATAGGGCGGCGCCACGACATCAGATAGATTTCCTATAATATCATTATTATATAAAACCCCCCGAAAGGGAACAACTACAGCCATGATCATCTCCTTATGGACAGCATGGGTTCAGCCCGACAACCGACCGGGCATCAAATCAGCGCAGATATCAATTTTCCGGCATCAAGTCAAACACCGCTATTTAATGACTCTGAGTTTATGAGTGGATCTGAGATCTTGCCACAATGCCCTTAATATCACAGCGCAGGCCTCATCGGGCAGCGGCTTTATCAGGTTTCCGATTTCAGCGCAGGATTCAATCAAAGATAGGTTATCCAGATATAAACCGAATTTTTGTTTGATATATTCCCCCAAACCGGTTTTCAAATGGTCCAATTCATCCGCCTGCATGTTGGCCATGACAGTGCGATCTTTAAGCGGCAATACTGCCTTTAGCTGATAAACGGCCTCATCCACGGATCGCGGCAGCTCGTTTTTACCATTGTCCTGAATTTCGGACAATGACGCCATCTTTTCCGAGTGTTCAGGGTGCAAACCGCTCTTTACAAATTCAAGATAGAATGCGGTCTCCAATATCTTTTTCACTTGGTGATAGATCAATGCATCACCGCTGGCCGCCGGACCTGTCACGAATCCGATTAAAACATGATTCATGGACGCCCATGAACTGACCAGACTGGCGGCTTCGAATGCAGAGTGCTGGCTTAAGTCCACATGCAAAAATTGCCGCTGGTGTCTAAGGGAGGTTTCCACAGCATACTGGGTTTCAACACTCTTTTTGCCTCGGGTGATCAAAAGGGTGCCGTCGGAATTGAGTATATTTTCCTCCATGGCCCGCTTAAATCCCACGGCGACAACTTCATGTAGTCCGTAGTGTGGCGCGATGAGCCCATCTTCGTTGCGCATCCCGCGAGGAGCCCACCCGCCATAGGACAGGCCCAGCTTTATAGCCAAATCCAATGCAGCCATCTCCACTCCGGTGCGGCCGCTTGAAATAATTTTACGCATCATAATTTTGATTTTACGCTGTTAATCTTATCCACCATTTTCTGGGATTTGTCGGTGCGGGTACCGCATTTGATGGTTGAAAAAATTCGCGGTGTACCCATTTTGTGAACGGTTTGGTGGCAGTTTTTAATGGCGGCAAACACCGCGTCCCAATCGCCCTCAATATTGGTGCCATTAGCATGCAATGTATAGTTCAGATCTGTTTGTGCCAACACTTTTTCACACGCTGCAATATAATCTGATAATGAAACGCCTACACCGATCGGCACCAAACACAAATCAACAATGACATTCATTGACGACTCCTTTTATGGCCCCCTGTTGAAATTGATCTATTTTAAATCTTGTTTAAATCTTGTTTAAATCTTGAGCTGCGCATGCGGGTTGAAATTTGCGCTATCGTTTTGCACACGCTAACATATGTCTTGCCGGAACAAAAACCCATTATGATTTCAGATCCAGCTATATAAAACCGCCATGCCGCAAAAAAATCAAGTATGTTGGTATCATCTGGTCCATTTTTTCAACACGGCTCCAAAGCCGTCACAGGGCAAACTGCAGTATGTTGGAAATACCTTGACAACTCAACCGGCCGATTCTAAAGGAATTGGTTTATAGTGAATTTAACTGACCGAAAGGGAGCTATCAATGTTGAGAGTAGGTTTTGTGGGTTGGCGAGGCATGGTCGGCTCGGTATTGATGGAGAGGATGAAAGCTGAAAATGACTTCGCCGGCTTGGAGCCTGAGTTTTTTTCGACGAGCCAGGCCGGACAGCCCGGTCCGAATGTCGGAATCAGCACACCGCTGGTGGAAGATGCCTATGATCTCGACCGGCTTTCAAGTTTAGACGTAATCGTATCCTGCCAGGGGGGCGGTTATACGGAAAGATGTCATCCGAAACTTCGTCAGTCCGGATGGGATGGATATTGGATCGATGCCGCCTCTACCTTGAGGATGAAAAATAACAGCGTTATTGTTCTCGACCCGGTCAACCGCAGCGTCATCGATCGTGCCTTGAATGACGGTATCAAAGACTATATCGGCGGCAACTGCACGGTCTCGCTCATGCTCATGGCATTGGGGGGGCTGTTTGAAAAAAATTTGATCTCGTGGATGACATCCATGACCTATCAGGCGGCCTCGGGAGCCGGTGCCAAAAATATGCGCGAACTGGTTCTGCAAATGCAATCCATCGGGAATCAAGCCGCTCAACTATTGGCAGATCCCGGCAGTTTGATGTCCGATCTGGACCGAAAAGTATCCGCGACATTGCGTTCAGAGGATTATCCCACAGAATATTTTGGCGTCCCTTTGGCGGGCAGTCTGATCCCTTGGATCGATCGGGCCTGGGAGAACGGTCAAACCAAGGAGGAGTGGAAAGGGCATGCTGAGACCAATAAAATCCTGGGAAACTCAGACCATCTTGTTCCCATTGACGGACAATGCGTGCGCATCGGTGCCATGCGTTGTCATAGCCAGGCATTTACCATTAAAATGCGTAAGAATTTACCCTTGGAAGAGATTGAAATGTGCATTGCCGAGCACAATCCATGGGTTCGCCTGATCCCGAACGATAAGCAGGCCACCGTCAATGAATTAACTCCGGCAAAAATATCCGGCACCTTGGACATACCCATCGGCCGCATCCGGAAGCTGAAAATGGGCCCTGAATTTCTCACCGCCTTTACGGTGGGAGACCAACTTTTATGGGGAGCTGCTGAACCCCTGCGACGCATGTTGAAAATTTTAGGAGAGCATATTTAGATGACCCGATTCAATTCGGTTTTGACACTTGCAGCCGATTATGGTTATTGAATGGGTTTATTCCACTGGGCAGAGTTGGACTTTGCCCCAGTGTCGATTGTACTAAACCGTGGGAGCAAGATTCATATATGCCTACTTCACATATCATTGGAACGGGATCCTCAGTACCCCAACGCGTATTGGCAAATAAAGATCTAGAAGGAATTGTAGAGACATCAGACGAATGGATTACGCGACGTACCGGTATCAAAGAGAGACGCATTGCCAGTAAACATGCCAATGAGTCCACCACTGACATGGGATCCCAGGCCGCTAAAGCGGCGATGGAGATGGCCCGGGTAACAGCCGACCAAATTGACACCATCATTGTGGCTACCGTAACGGCCGATCACCTTTTTCCATCGGCGGCATGTATGATTCAAAAAGAGTTGGAAGCCAACAATGCAGCGGCTTTTGACGTTTCAGCCGGTTGCTCCGGTTTTGTATATGCACTGGAATCGGCCAACAACAGTATTCGTTTGGGACAATCCAACACGGTGCTGGTTGTCGGGGCTGAACGACTCTCGTCGGTTGTCAATTGGAAAGACCGCAGCACTTGCGTCTTGTTGGGTGACGGCGCCGGAGCCGTCGTACTGCGCGGCCAAGAAAATTCAGGCGGTATCTTATCCACCCACATAAAATCTGACGGGCGGCTGTGGGACTTGCTGCACTCTGAAGAGGGAAACGATTACCTGCCGGATGAACTGTGCGATACAGCCGTAAAACCTTTTATTTTGACCATGGAAGGCAACCGCCTCTTTAAAAAAGCCGTTGGATCCATGGCCGATATCACGGAACAAGCTTTGGAACAAAACGGCATCAAACGTGATGACATTCAAATTGTCGTTCCCCACCAAGCCAATTTAAGAATCTTGCAGGCGGTTGCCGACAAACTGAAAGTGCCCATGGAGAAATTTTTCACCAACCTTCACAAATATGGCAACACCTCATCAGGATCCATTCCCTTGGCTCTGGATGAAGCACACCGTAAAGGGCTCATCGCCAAAGGGGATAATGTTCTATTGGTCAGTTTTGGTGCTGGCTTGACTTGGGGCGCTGCGGTGATTCAATGGACGGTTTAACATATTTCGAAAACAAAACCATAGGCTTTTAGATAATTAATAAGGACAGTATCATGCCAATCTATGAGTACCGATGCACAAGCTGTAATTGCGAGTTTGAACACCTGAGCTTATCCAGCCAGGACGCTGCTCCCAAATGCCCCACCTGCTGCACAACAAAAGTTCAACGGCTACTATCCGCAGGTGCCATACGCCCCCAAGGCGTCCCCTCGGGCAGCGGCGGCTTTACGCCCCCCAATTGCAAACCATCCGGAGGGGGCTGAGGGATTTGAAGAAAGACCTCTGGATCGAGGTCCTTATTGTAACTCTATCTCCACCCGGCGATTTTTTCTACGACCTTCAAGGGAAGTGTTTGGCGAGATTGGATTGGCGCTTCCCATGGCGTAGATGACAATTCTGTCTGGATATACCCCTTTGCCGACAAGATAAGACTTAACCACATTGGCTCTGAAAAGCGACATACTCTCGTTATATCCTTTTGGCCCGTGATTATCGGTATAACCGCGAACATCAATGCCCGCTTCAGGATATCGTGCCAAATAGCCGGCAATATTATCAAGGAGAGGATAGCTCGCCGCATCGATATCATTTGAGCTGATGCCAAACGGAATAGTAATTTTCCCTTCCATGGAATATTGTGGCCGGTTAGCATCTGATGCTTCAGCAACGGTATCAGAGACTGCATTTCCGGTACCGGGTGCAGGATCTTGATTAGACGATACCTGTTCAGCAGCCAAGGAGGGGGATCTCTCCGGTGCCTCTTCCACCCCTGAATCTCCGTGGAGTCTCTCCCGTGTTTTTGCAGCCCCCGCCTCTGCTTCGATAGGTGTATCGCCGGTTTGAAGATCACCATCCGCCACGCCATTTTCCGGTAGTGGCTTTTCCACTTCCGACGAGGATATATTGCTCTGAAGATTCACATCGCCGGTGTTGAGTGGCTCAGTCGCATTGCCGGAATATCTACCATAAAAATAGGTTATTACCGCAATAATCAATAAAACGGCAGCCAGATTTGGCAACCACAGCAGCCATCGAAATGATAGCGGTTCGGCCTGTGGGGCCGATCCGGCAACCGGTTCACGGCTATGATCAACGGGAGGCGTTGGTGCGCCGTCCTCCATTTTTTTGTCGGTCTCTCTAAAATTGGCGGCTTCCGCCTGGGGCTTATGCAAAGGTATGCGTAACTCTTCAGCGCACTCGGTAATAATCTCTCCATCGATTCGGGTGACATTTCGGGTGTAGGCGGTGAGAAGGGAGTGGTCGCAAATAATGTTGATCAGCCTTGGAAGCCCCTGTGAAATTTTATAAATTTCGCTGATTGCTGATTTTTTGAATATCCCTTTCTTACTACCGGCAACCTCCAATCTATGGCGAATATAATCTCCAGTTTCATTTTCATCCAGGGCCTCTATGTGATAACGCACCGTAATACGCTGGGACAATGCTCTATTTTCGGGTGTCATCAAAATGTTGCTAAACTCCGGCTGCCCTACGAAAAAGATATTAATTAATTTTCGATCATGCAGCTCGATGTTGGAAAGCGTCCGGATATCTTCCATGGCCTTGTGATTCAATCGTTGGCTCTCATCGATGATCAGCAAGACCTGCTGCTGTTTTCCATAGCTTTGATGTAAAAAATTGCGAAAATGGATCAAAAACTGGCCCTTGCTCTCGAAGGTCCGATCCATTTTAAATTCATCCGCCAGGATGTTGTAGAAATCCAGACTCTCCAAATCCGGATCGGATAATGCTGCAACCACCATACTCTCGTCTAAAAGTGTCAATAGGCGATTGATGAGAACGGTTTTTCCGGTCCCGACCTCCCCGGTCAACAGCAAGAATCCACGATTGTCCAGGATACCATATTTTAAAGTAGCCAAAGCTTCTTTGTGTTTTTCACCCAACCATAAAAATTTGGGATCCGCAGTAATTTGAAAGGGCTTAATTTTTAATGAAAAATAATCTTTATACATGTAAACGCCTTATATTACAATATTAACTCTACACCAGGTAACTCAATTCGTATGCAATGTCAATACACTTACGCAACTTGGAACCGATGAACAGCCCCAGCGACACGACGTGGTAATTTATAACCAGTATTATTATCGGTTGACAAGTGATGATATCTAAAGTTAAATTTTATTTTTTATACTTAAGCTAAAATTTTAACACACACCGAAGCCCCCCAGGTTGGCTGGATTTCTCATCGGGTATAAGATGATTATATATCCCATCGCTTTTTAACCTACGATATATTTGTTGCAGGAGAGCATCATGTCTGATGTCTTTAGGAAACTTGCGCACCATTTGGATCGACTCCCGGGCGGATTCCCGGCCACCCGGACTGGTGTGGAGATAAGAATATTGAAACAGTTGTTTTCACAAGAGCAAGCGCGTATCGCGATGGCCCTGACCATGCTGCCCGAACCCATTGAAGCCATCGCCGATCGATTGGACCTGCTGCCTGAAGAGCTTTCAGTTAGGCTTGATGAAATGTCCAATAATGGCCTAATTTTCAAAATTAATTCAAGCTATTTTGCAATCACCGACACAGATAGCTGCATCGGCTGCGGCATCTGTGTTGAACGCTGCCATATGGACGCCATTTCTCTTGAAGAAGGTGTTGCGCAAATCGATTTAAAACATTGCATCGGTTGCGGAGTATGCGTTCCCACATGTGAAGCCGGAGCACTGCGTTTGACGGCAAAACCGACGCAGAGCCGGTGGAATCCCCCGGCAACGGTGTATCATACCTACCTGAATATATCACGGGAGAGAGGATTGATTTAGATTGCCGGGGGCCAGGCTCCCATTGGCCGCTACGACACCCCCTTCTCCTTCTTGATGGTTTCGTACGCAGATTGGATTTCACGAAACTTATCCTCGGCAAGTTGCGTGAATTCGTCGGGCAATCCCTTGCCGGCTATTTTATCCGGATGATAGGTGTGGACCAAATGGCGGTATCTGCGTTTGATCTCATCCATATTGTCACTGGGCTTGCACCCCAGAACATCATAGAGATGGTCCGTTGTATTGACATATTTGGATTTGAGCTGATCATAACGAGATGTGCTGAAGTGAAATATGCGCACAGCACTTAAGATCAAGGTCTCTTCCGCCACCTCTATTGCACCATCAGCCGCACCGACCCGCAACAAGATATCGACCATCATCTCTATCATCTGGGGTTGGTTTTGAAAATGACCGTAAAACTGAATCGCAAAATCTTCAAATCGCGCGGGAGAGTTCATCGCTGCATGAAAGATATTGAACGCAACTTGCCGGTCAGTGGGATTGAGCCCAAGATCATTGGCAGCGAAATCTTCAATGACGGCAATTTCGTCCCTGTTGAGCTGGTCGTCAGATGTTACCAGCTTTGCCAGCATGGAAAAAGTTCCTACAAAAAAAGCCAATTGGGATTCTTGCAATGATGAAAGGGGAGGCCTGGGCGGCTCTCGCACAATTTCATTCTCGCTGTCAAAAGCGTGGCCGAACACTGCACCGGCCACCGCCCCCAGAGGGCCTCCCAAAGCAAAGCCGATGGTTCCACCAATAATTTTTCCAATAACACCCATGTAGAATTCTCCGTATAGTGGGGGGAATAAATTCGTAACAGGCTTTGTACCATAATTCATTGCATGTTTTCAAATAACCCTTGATAAACATTCAATTCATCGGTATCATTCACTAAATTGTATTCTGCCCACCACAACCATCTTCAATATGAAGAGTTTAGGGAACAAACATGGACGCTTGGTGGAACAATCTTGAATTCGTGCACGCTTTCAACACCTGGATGGAAGTCATCACGCTGGCCGGGGCGGCACTCTCCTTCATTTGCTTGCTGTTGCTTTGGTGGAACGGGAATCATATGGTTCGCCATCTCATTGATCGTGAACGACGCAGCAACAAACGCATCAAGGCCGTGGAAAAAGCCGCGGAACAGGTCCGCAAAGAACTTTTATCCACCCAGCAGAATCAAGATATTGCCGATCAACAGCGACGTTTGGCCGAAATGGATGCGGATGCGTTGCGAAAGGAAATGGCAAAGGTCCGCACGCGTTACAATCAAGCCGAAGGCGCTCTTAAAGATCGCATCAAAGAGCTCAAAGAGATTCATATCACCCAAAGCACAACCCAAGGCAGCGCCACGACTCAGACTTTTGGCGTCGATACCGCCATGCTGGATCCACAACAAAGAAAGATGTTGACCCGATTGTTAAAAACCGGATCCAAAGGGGAACTGGATATTATCTCGGTTTTGGATGATTCAGGTTCCCACCAAGCCGCCACAGAACTAAAAACCATTT
>JASFKE010000046.1:0-12389 GCA_050118795.1 Desulfobacteraceae bacterium
CTGCCGGCGCCGCCGAGGCAGATCCCTTTCCCGCGTATGAAAACATTCAACCCAATATATCGTTTTGGACAATGGTCTACTCTAAATACTCCACCCAGCAGGCCGTCGTGCATGACGCCAAGGATCTGTCAATTATTTATGATGTGATCGATCTAAAACCGCATGATGCTGTCAGGGCACGTAAAGTCAACCGTCAGCGCATGAAACGCGCCAAAGCCAAATACCAAAAAGTGTTAAAACAATTGGCGGCCCACCCTGACACCAAGAATAAAACCGCACGGCGTGTGGCGGCGCTCTTTGGTCCCAAAGCCTCTTCGGACATCTATCGCATCGCCGGCAGACGGATTCGATGCCAGATCGGTCAGCGCGACAGATTCAGGGCGGGCCTTATTCGCTCTGGTGCATATATCACGAAAATCAGAGAGATATTTAATTCCAATGGGCTTCCCGAGACACTGGCCTACCTCCCACATGTGGAATCTTCATTCAATTATCAAGCGTACAGCAAATTCGGTGCGGCCGGTATCTGGCAATTCACACGATCCACCGGAAAACGGTTTATGAAGGTCGGATATGTGTTGGACGAACGACGCGACCCCATCAGCGCCACCCATGCAGCTGCAGCCTTGCTTAAAGAAAATTATGAAAAATTAGGTAGCTGGCCTTTGGCAATCACCGCGTACAATCATGGCGCAGCCGGTATGGCCAGAGCAAAGAAAAAATATGGCACCTATCCGGCGATCTTTGACAAATACACGAGCCGGTCTTTCAAATTTGCATCACGCAATTTCTATTCTGAATTTTTGGCGGCCTCTCATGTCGCATCCCAATATAAAAGGTATTTTGGTGACCTGTCTCTTGACCGTCCCTTAACCACCCGCACTGTCACCTTGAAGGATTATATCCGTTTCGAAGACCTGCGAGAGCACTACGATATCCCCCTCGATGTTGCCAAATCTTTGAACCCTGCTCTACGCCCACCGGTTTTCAACGGCCAAAAGTATGTTCCCAAAGGCTACCGCTTCCGACTGCCCGGAGATATCAAGTTGGCGTCATCGCAGCCGGCCCGGATACCATCCAAGCTCTATAAAAGCCGTCAGAAACCCAGCCGTTTTTATACGGTTCAAAGGGGTGATACCGCCGGCCGGATTGCCCGAACCCACGGCGTCAAGCTTCCTGACCTGATACTGGCCAATAATCTGAGTCGTCGCGCCACCATTTACCCCAAACAGACACTGCGCATTCCGCTACCCGGGGAAGCCATCCCTGCCACCCGGAACCCGGCTCCGAAAAAAGCCAAACCGATCTTAACCGCCAAAGCCGAATCGCCCAAGCCGGAAGCTGCAACCGCCAATGCCACTCACCCAAAGCCGGATTATCCTGAACCGGTATTGGCGTCAGTGATCCCGGCGCCCTCTTTTCGGCCAAATTCATTGGCCTCCATTGAACACACGGCTTCGATCGGTACAGATCTTCCCAGTGCAGAGATCGTCTCGGCCGACGTTCGCTTCAAACAGGTTAAAAACCGCGGGTCACTTCCCACCGGCACTCTCAAGGTTGAGGTGGAAGAGACCCTCGGTCACTTTGCGGAGTGGGCGGGTGTGCGTACACAACGTATTCGCCGATTAAACGGATTGCCGTTTGGGAAAAGCCTTCACCTCCACCAAAAGGTGTCGATACCATTGGATAAGGTCGCCTCCCGGACATTTGAAGAAAAACGTTATGAGTACCACAAACGCTTGCAGGAAGACTTTTTTTCCGTATACCACATCACAGAAACACAAACCTACCGGGTTAAAAACGGAGACAACCTCTGGGCCCTAAGTTTTGGCAAGTTCAATATCCCCATGTGGCTGTTGAAAAACTGCAACCCTGAAGTGGATTTTACAGATCTGCGCCTGCAACAGACCCTGATGATTCCGGTCATCGAAAAAATCGAAATAGACTCAACAGATAAGGACACGCTGCAGGAAACGGACGATGTGGACCGTCAGGAGCATCATCCGAGCTCAATGCTTTAAAAAAAGAGTCAGCTCCCAGGTGTAACGATACGGGTCATGGCGTAAAATATAGATGTCTCCATCACTGCCCTTCACCTTGAAGTAGCGATGATCCGGCGCCAGCCAACGGTCTATCACCTCGCTGACCTCCACACGGCGACTCGCCAGCCAGAACCGCCGGGGGATCTCTTCTCCACGGTGACCACTATAACAATCCACACGAATTTGATCCATTCTCCATCCCCTTGACAGGGCTTACCCCTGCATATATCGTCGTTGAAAGAGTTCAACGAACACCGGATCCGTGTAACAACCCGAATGGATATATCAACATAAACCTTAGACAAGCTATGGACAAGGTGAGGCAGTATGAAAATCGGTTGGATCGGCACCGGCGTGATGGGCAATTCCATGTGTGGACATTTAATCAATGCAGGACATGAGCTTTATATTTACAACCGCACCCCTGGAAAGGCCGACAATCTCATCACCAGGGGGGCAAAATGGTGCGACACCGCCAAAGAAGTTGCCCAAAACTGCAGTACGGTGTTTTCCATTGTAGGCTTTCCACCGGATGTGGAGTCCGCGCTGTTGAGCGAACAAGGTGTATTGGCCGGAGCAAAACCGGGAACGGTCATTGTCGATATGACCACCTCCAGCCCGGCATTGGCTAAAAAGATCTATGCGGCCGCCAGGCAAATGTCCTTATCTGCCCTGGACGCTCCGGTGTCCGGGGGTGATATTGGCGCGCGGGAAGCGACCCTGGCCATCATGGCCGGCGGCGACAAAGAGACCTTCGACCAGATGCGACCCTTGTTTGAGATCATGGGCAAAAATATTTCATACATGGGCGGGGCCGGTGCAGGACAGCATACCAAAATGTGCAATCAGATCCTCATCGCCGGAACCATGATCGGAACAGTGGAATCCTTGCTGTATGCCCATCGCATGGGAATGGAGATGGATGCCGTCATCGATGTAATCGGCAAGGGGGCGGCCAGTTCATGGTCTATCAACAACCTTGGGCGTCGGATTGCCAGAGATGATTTCAACCCTGGATTTTATATCAAGCACTTTGTAAAGGACATGGGGATTGCCCTTGCCGAAGCCCAGCGTATGAATCTGAGCCTTCCCGGCCTGGCCATGGCCCATCAGTTTTATATCGCAGCCAAGGCGATGGGTTTTGGAAATTTGGGAACCCAGGGTTTATACCGCGTATTGGCGCAAATCAACCAGGCCAACCCATGACACCCAAAAAACAGTGACGGTGGGAGATAACATCGCTGCGGACATCGCAGGGGGCCTGGCATCGGGATACATCACAGCCCTGATGATGACCGGCGTCACGCATCTGTCTGCAGAGAATCATCATGAAATAATACCAGATTTGGTATTCAAGGCCCTATAAAGGCAGGCCATGTGGTATTTCACTGATAAAAACAGTACGATGGAAAATGGCTGACAATTTCACAAGCGCCCACACATCCGGTGCCCCAAGGGAAAAAGCGAACCGGCAGAAACTTCGGATGCAGATGATCCTGCTCTCATTTTCAATCAGTGTGGTATTGATGGGATTGAAGTTTCTCACTTTTTACCTCACCCACTCATCGGCGGTCCTATCCGATGCATTGGAATCCATAATCAACGTTGTCGCCAGCGCATTTGCCACCATCAGCGTTTGGATGTCAGCCAAACCCCCGGACCATGACCATCCATACGGCCACGGCAAAATTGAATATTTCAGTGCCGGTTTTGAAGGTGCCTTGATCATCTGTGCTGCAATAGGCATCTTCTATACCGGCATCAAACACATTCTCATGCCCCACGATCTGCCGCATTTGGAGCAAGGGCTGGCTATATTGCTATTGGCTACCGTCGTAAATTTGTTTTTGGGAATCGCCTTATTGAAGGTCGGTCGGAATACGGACTCCGTCACACTATTGGCTGACGGCAAACATATCATCACCGACGTCTATACATCGGGGGCGGTGGTGATCGGTTTGGCATTGGTCCATTGGACCGGCTGGCTTTGGCTCGATGGTATGGTCGCCTGCTTGGTGGGGATCAATATCCTTGTCGCCGGCGGAAACTTGGTGCGTCTATCTTTTGCCCGCCTAATGGACGCCTCCGATTCTCAACTACTGGACCGTATTGCCGTCATCCTCGAAAGCCAGCGCCGAAAGGAGTGGATCGACATCCATCAACTACGCGCCTGGCAGGCCGGAAAACTGATCCACATCGACCTGCACATTGTTTTGCCCAAGGATCTATCCATGGAGCAAGCCCATTGTCAGGCCGCTGCAGTCGAGGAGCTGCTCACCACCCAATATGACGGCAATGCCAGCGTGTTGGTCCACATTGATCCATGCGATCCAAGGTTATGCCCCGTCTGCCGTCAAAATCGTTGTCAGTGGCGAACGAAATCCAGTGGGCCCCGAATCGCCTGGGATCGTCACCATCTAATCCGATCACTAAAAAAGAGATAACCCCATCTTCAAGGCCTCAGAGTCAAGGCGACGGGGGGGAGCAACTATGGGGATAATCCCCCCAGTTACGGCGCCTGTCAGCCTTTCCTTGCCGTTGACAGGTTGACAACAATTGCATCTGTCAATAGACTATTGTTATAGAGGGGATAACCAACAGCAACCGCACTCGCCCATGTCTTTCTGATCGAGATGAGCGTTCATCGCGCCCTGCTGCTTTCAACCATCAGTGAAAGCCCTTTTACCAAGAGATCCAAATATGTTGTCAAAAGATTGTGTCACGTTATACCCCCCTTTAAGTCTACGGCATCCACCAACATGTCAGAAAGGAGGGCACCATGACACCACGAAGACGATCTATCGAACAATTAGTGGATGAACAGGTAAAAAAGTGGAGTTTTGATCATAAGGAACCGTCCGCGGAAACCTCTGCTCTATCAATGATCACGGTTTCACGGGATCCCGGCAGCGGCGGAAAACTCATAGCCAAAGGATTGGCCGAGTGTCTTAATTTCGACCTTTTCCACCAGGAGGTCATCCACGAGATGGCCCAGAGTGCCAAAGTGAGCAAGAGAGTGCTGCAAAGCCTGGACGAACGTGGGTTAAGCATGCTCGATGACTGGGTTTCCGCCGTAGTGCACAAACGCCATCTGTGGCCGGATGAATACCTTCAACATCTGCTCAAGGTGATTGGCACCATCGGTAATCACGGTAACGCCGTCTTGGTCGGAAGGGGGGCGAATTTTGTACTGCCGGTTGAAACAACTTTTCGATTGAGAGTGATCGCTCCAAGAGACTTCAGGGCCCAAAAGGTTGCAGAAGAATTTGATATCCCCATTAAAGACGCCCAGCACCGCATTCTCAAAACGGAATCAGATCGACGCGCATTTATCCGAAAGTATTTTCACGCTGATATTGAGGACCCCAACCTTTATGACCTGGTCGTCAATACCGGCACCCTAAAACTGTCAGAAGCTATCGATACCGTGTGCCATATCTTGAAACGCAGAAGTTGATACCTAATACGCTATTGCTTTTCGTACTCCAATGCAATGGTGACTGTTCGGTTCAGGGCTCGTCCCTCGGGAGCGGTGTTATCATACAAAGGGTTGTGGGGGCCGTCTCCGGACATGGTCATGTTGCCGGCCAAGGCGATGTCCGGAATCTGGTCAAATTGCGCTTTTACCGCTTCAGCCCGCCTTTCTGACAGAGTGATATTATAGTCCTCTTTGCCAATATTATCGGTATGCCCCACGATGTCCACACTCGCCTGGGGAACATCTTTCATGCGTTTGATAATACGGTCGACAATCGTCTTGTTTCGGGCTTTAATGGCTGCACTGTCATAGTCAAACAGAATAAGTGCATACTTTTCGCGCACTTTATATCCCTGTTTCTGAGCCAATCGCTCCTTACGTTTGACAAACTTGACAGGCAGTCGGCCCGCTTCATCCAGCACCAATTGTTTGGACTCCTTGTCCGTCACTTCCAAGCTGGCGGTAATCTGCCCGGCCTTTGCCAATTTATCCAGATGCGCTTTTTCCAACGGCAGTTCATAACTCAGCGCCATCTCGCCAACCCCCTTGAATGCGCCGATGATGGAATCGCCGCACCTCAACGTAACTTTCCAATCCTGTATCCCTGCCTCAGCCGTCACGCCAGGAATAAATGTGATCTGCTGCACATCAGATATCTTTTCGACATACTCGCTTTTAACCGTATCCAGCATGCCGGCATGGTCAGAGCGGATCTCAACCCTTTGATTTTCAGCCTGCCCCTCGGCGATGCGATTGGTGCTAGGTGCCTCCGGTAGATTTCTGTCCTCAATGGTCATCCGATCAGCCTGGATACCCCAGACATATCGCAGATAGGCTCGCACGGATTCGGCGCGGCTTCGCGACAGGTCTTTTCGTGCTCTCTCTTGTCCTGTATTTGAGTTGCATCCAACCAGGGTGATGGCGGCATCCGGGTATTTACGCATGCGGTGACCAATAATATTCAACAAATGGCGGTGCTTCTCCATAACAGAAGTCAATGCCGTTTCGGAAAAAGTATCGGTATCGGCCTGGCTCTTTAGTTGGAGGTATCTTTGGGAAAGCTCACTTTGGGATGTTTCAAAAAAGAGGTAATTGAGCAATGGTGCGCTGTCGATGGTAGAAATCTCTTCGATGGTGACGGCTTGCGGTTCAAACGCAATATTTCCCACAGGCGCATTCAACAAACGATAAGTGACGACATAACGATGAAGCAAGGTGGATGAAAACTGTGCGAAGATGGGCATCAGTTCTTCGGCGGAACTCGCTTTCCAAACATGGCCGTTGTTATCCTGGGCAAAGGTTTCAAGGAAAACGTTTAGATTTTTGGAGGGCATGTAATCAACGGTATAGGCGCCAAAGTTAGGTATATTCTTAGCTGCGTTCATGACGGCCTCACCTTTGATACCTGAGTTCAAATCCTCCCCATCGGTAAAGACCACCATGAACTTGTTGCTCTTTTCAGGAAATTTCCGAATCTGCTCCAGCCCCGCCATCATGGCATCATAAAGGTATGTACCTCCGGTCAGAGCTGAAGTCATCTGCTTCTTTACGATAGCACGCAACTGGCCTACATCCTTGGAGCGTAAAATTTTAGCGTGCAGCTTTTGGCCATCGATTGGAATGGTTTTAAAGTCATCATAGACAATGATAGATATATCGTCGATGGGTCTAATGATTTTGTAGAACGACTCCAATGCTTCCAACAAGGGTTTGACGGCTTTGCGGTCTCGCATCGATGCCGAATTGTCCACAACCAACACGATGTTCAAGCCCACATCTTTGCTTGTTTCCAAAGGCTCTACACTGACAACCTTAGTTTTTCTGGCTCCTTTGAGAATGGTAAAGTCTTCAATGGTCAGCCCTTTGATCGGCCTGTCTTGCTGGTCGGTCACCGATACGAGCATCTTGCCTTCCTCAATCTGCTGAAAGCTTAATCGTTGGGCGTTGTCCGGCCCTTTAACTGAAAAGATGTCAGGCTCTTCTTCAGCCGCCCAGGTGCTCATGATCAGACACAACGATAACAGTAAGGTGGTCATAGAAATTTTTCGCATGGTTACATCTCTCTCTTCTTATATGTAAAAAATTATGGCCATTGGGACAAACAAGGCAAAAGAGTCCGTACGAATTTATAGCAAGCCATGTACCAACCAATTAACTACCAGTTTTTATTGTATTTTTTTGATAATCGTGAAATTTGAAAAGTGCATGAATTACTTTTTTTGCGCACATCAATGCAAATATGAGAATGGGGCTAACAGATTATTTTTAAATGGATTCTAAAAATATCGACACGCCCCCATATACCTTTTTTTAAAATAGGTATTGGACAAAGAGGAGGTACGGATACGCTTTCCGCGTCCCGACGCATGTATAAATTTACTTTGGCCGGTGTATATCCCGACATGGGAGACACGCCGCCGACCATCGGTGGCAAAAAAGACCAGGTCCCCTTTTTGGAGTTCATCCCGTTGAATACGGGTCCCGATATTGAATTGGGATCGGGAATTTCGCGGCAACTCCAACCCATTGAGACGGTAGACCGTCATCGTAAGACCGCTGCAATCAAAACCGCTGCTGGCCGACTCACCTCCCCATCGGTATGATGTACCGATAAATCGATGGGCGGTTTTGACAATAGTCTGGCGCAGGGATTCCCGTGGATCGATTCGCCGCTGCTTTGATACCGGCTCAATGATGCAAAAGTCGTCGATGCGCCCCAATGCTTGAAGTTCCAACGCCCGTCTCCGGGCGGATTCTTTATCTTCAAACCGCTGGAACCGCACTTTATATAAGCCGTCTGTATCGATAATATAGTAGGCATCCACCCCAAGATCCTGCAACTTTATGGAATAACGTGCCGCTCGGGATGCGGTTGTAAAGGCCCCGGCTTGGATCGTGAAGGGGATCTCAGACAATTTAGCGCCTATGGTGGTGGATATGGGGCGAGAAAGTTCCGGCTTCGCCGGGGACGGCCCAGGTTCAGGCGTGCTGATCACCACTGTGGGAGATGCACAAGCGGTCAAACAGATCATGAGGGCTATAACGCCGCCAAACCGGGATTTAATAACCTTATTTCTCAAATCGATATGGGCCATGCCATGACAATAGTCGGTTGCATCATTTACCGCTCTAATCTAAGGCGCTGGAAGGGTATCAAAAGAGTTACTCCTCTTTCCACACGGGGGACCGTTTTTCAAAAAATGCGGCTACGCCCTCTTTGGCATCCGAGGTGGTGCAAAGCCGGGCAAACGCTTCGTTCATATGGTCGAATTGTTGTGCATAGCTCATATCTTCCGAGCTGTAATATGCCTGTTTGGCATTCTGCACGGCAATAGGGCTCTGCTTGGCCAGGATAGCTGCCCAGGATAGCGCTTGTCTATCAAGGTCCTCTTTGGCTGCGATACGATTGATCAATCCCATCTCCATGGCAGCAGGCGCCTTGATCATCTCTCCGAAAAACAGCATTTCCAGTGCCCGCTTGCGCCCCACTGAACGGGATACGGGTATTACCGGCACGACGCAATTCAAGCCCACCTTGATAGCCGTCAGCCCTATACGGGCATTTTCTGCAGCAATCGCCAAATCTGCAGCTGCGACCAACCCGGCACCATTGGCCGCCGCCACGCCATGCACCTGAACGATAACCGGCTTTTTCAATCTGGATATGGAGACCAAAGGCCTTTCCATGTGCTCTATCCAGGCGCGATATTCCATTGCTGATTTTCCGGCCAGCTCATTGACGTCGATGCCGGCACAAAACGCCTTTCCCGCACCCTTGAGTAAGATCACGCGCACCTTCGGATCCCGGTCCATGGAGATCAACGCGTCATATAATTCCTGTGCTAAAGGTGTGCTAAAGGTATTGAGTTGATCCGGACGATTCAAAGTAATGATCCCCACAAAGCGATCATTGGTATCCGTCAATAGCGTTTCAAAAGCCATGTTTCCTCCCGGTTGATGGCTAAACCCTATCGATGCAAAAGAATGTATCTCTTGCATACCGTTAATTCAATGCTGACAAGACTTTTAACCTTTTTTGCCACCTTTTTATGCAACTATAGGATAAACGATCAACGAACGGAGACCCATGAAGCTCTGTAAAGCGGCAATAATTGAGAAAATAATTCTGCAATCTCGGTGGCAATCTCTTTTCCACTGGCTAAGGACGCTTCCTTGTTCAGCGACTTGGCAACCTCCAAACTCACAATGCCGTCAGCCGTCAACGATGAAATAAAATCATTGATCTTTGCCGCGGTTTTCTCTTTTTGCTTGTTGTCAACTTGCCACCCACTCTCGTTCGGTACCAACTCAGGGGATTCGGGACGATTTCTATCGTAGATTGTCAATCCATTGCTCAATGCAATCGCGTGCATGGTCTCTTGATTATCATCATGCTCCAACCAGTGCATCAATGACTCCCAATTTTTGGAGGATTCAGTGTCATCATTAGGTTCGCCAATGCTGAAACCAAAAAATATTTCATCCTCATTGGCCCTGACAAAAAACTTGGCACGATTTTCACCGCTCTGGATTTTATGGTGGTCGGTATCTATCCAATGCATTTCAGGTTTGTTTGCAAATGCCCAGGAATTAAAATTATATCTATTATTTGGAATTTGATAGGTCACAGCGCCGCCGAGTTGATTGCGACCACGCCACTTGGTGCCGCTTGCGCTGTTTTTAAAATCGGTATCCTTAAATCCTTCGAAAACCGCGGCCGCTTTGGCAGCACCTGATTTTCGACCACTTTTGGCTGAAAGGACCGCTTTTTCCTTTTCGAGGAGTTCCCATTGGCGGCGGGCTTGGATATTGCGCTGCAATTCAACATCGGTGCGAATTTCCTCCCCACTTTCCCACCGAATGACCATTTCGTTCCTGTGGATTGAAAGAACTGTAAATACCCCCTTTTCATTTTCATATTGTTCATCTACAATAAATTCAATCCCATTGCCTTGGTCCATGATTCCTCCTGTTAACGTTTATTTACTATTCTATTAGATCCATAATGCCCATGGCACCGAAGCCGACGTTTCGTGCGCAACAAAAATGTACACCGCAGGGCTCATGGTGTCTGTTAAACCGTTAGAGCCGTAAAAACAGCCCATTGGAAAAACATTGGGTCGTCCACATGCGTGATGCCGTGACATACAATCCTATAATATAAGCATTATTTAAGCTGATGCTTGAAAAAAGTTCCCCCACAGGCCTTGCTGAATTGTCGGACGCTATCCATGACGGGTTTGCTGGCAAAATCTTTCTTTTTTATTGTTGCTCAAAACATGGTTATGACCTTCCTTGCAGGTTGTTATATGCCAACATAACATTAGCCCGGGTCTCAATGCAATGGAGATCCCCCAATTATGGGCCATACCAGAAGCCTATTGTCCGCCCCTGGACTATTTCCAATCCGGCATGGCAGTTTTCCAGGAAAAATTCGGTGAGACGTTTGACCACAAGGCCATTGGGCAAGCGGATCTATAATACATCGATAGACGATCCTGGTTGGAAAAATTGAAGCGAAAACAGGTTTGAATGCATCTGATTAAATCACAACGTTTCCATCTATTCAGAGCCATTATGGTCAGAGCCATTATGGTCAGAACCATTATGGATCTTGCTCGATTGAACAAAATAGGACCGCCACAGGTGCTATTGCGATTGCTCTTCTTTTACAGAACCGGGTCCGGCTAACGGTTTAAACGATTTTTTCGTCGCGCCGCAAACGGGACAACACCAATTTTCAGGTGTCTCATGAAATTTTGTCCCTTTAGCGATCTTGCCTTTGCGATCCCCCCGATCCGGGTCATAAATGCATCCGCAATTAACCACTTGACATTGATACATCTCTTCCGGCTTGGCCATCCTGCGCTCCTTTGATTGGGTTGAAAGACCTGATGGGTGTCACAGCAAAATTACAGGCGTAAAAAAAATAAACCATTCCTAAATTGAATACAACCAATTAATCCGTGTAGACCAGATCCGATTCGCAGCCGTCTCTATCTGAAAAACAGAACAAAGGACCGGCGAACCCAACAATGGAGGCCATAACATGACATCAAACAACAAACATATTCGATTTATCGCACTCGTAATTTCTTTGTACGGCGCATTTATCGACGTCAACCCGGCCCGGGCAGAGACCATGGCCTTTGAACCGGGTGAAAAGCTGAAATATGCGTTACGATGGGAAAATATTCCGGCCGGTGAGCTCCATTTAGAGATTCGCCCCATAACCACCATCGGTGATTTTCCGGCCTATCATTTTGTGTTGATCGCCAAAACCAACTCTGCCATGGATCTGTTTTGTAAAATTCGAGACAGAATAGATGCATATGCAGATACTCAAATGACGCACTCCGTTTATTACCAGAAAAAACGGGCTGGGGGAAAAAAGGTAAAAAGGGAACAGACGACATTTGATTGGTTGAACAACAAAGTTCAATACACCGGCTCAGGAGCTCCACATAAACCTTCCAGACTCCTTCCAGGCAGTTTCGACCCCCTTTCGGCCTTTTATTATACACGCATGGCCATCTCCGAAAAAAAACCCCACATTTTGCGTCCGGTCACTGATGGTAGAAGCAATTTTATGGGTGATACAAAAATAATTGGGCGCGAAACCATCACCTTAAACAGTGGGAGGCGTTATGATACCTTGGTTTTGGAACCGGACATCGGCCTGTTCGCAGGGGTATACAAAGATAGCAAGGACGCCAAACTACGCGTTTGGATCACAGCCGATGAAAAACGCATTCCCGTCCAGATAAAAACCAAAGTCAAAGTGGGTCATTTTATCGGCGAATTGGTATCGGCCGAAGGGGTATAACCCCCATAGTAGATTGAGTTGTTGGATAAATTATGGTAAACGA
>JASFKE010000047.1:0-12387 GCA_050118795.1 Desulfobacteraceae bacterium
GTGCAAGATCAACCACAAATTGTAATTCCCCACCTGCATGTGGGCCAAAAAGCCGGTCAGAAAAGGCGCCATGGCAATGGCCAGGACCAGCAAGTCATAAGGTTTAGTCAAAATCCGAACCTGGGGCAAAGCGATACGACGCAGCAAAATAGATACCCCGGCAAGCAGCATGGCCACCGTCATCGTATCGGCAAGGGCCTCGGGTATGGTGGGGAAACTGAATCCCCAGGCCTGTTCGAGCATCAAGTTATGGCCTAGCAAAAAGATGGGCGTGAACAATATACCGATATGAAAAACGAACACCAGCACGGTAAACCCCGGATAAAAACGCCAGCTGTGGGTGCCGAAGGGGATCAGCCAAACGATTATGGATCGCAGCGCTCCGCTGGCGCCGGCCCCTGGATTCTCGGTATAGGCCACTCGGTCCGCTTGCCAATTGAGGCCTCGAACGTAGTTTACAAAACGCCAAATCAACCCGAGAAAAAATACCATAAAAGCAATCTTGGCCAATGGGCCGGCGACAAACTCATACATGGTGAACTCCTGATTAAGATGTCTTTGGACCGCAAATCCCTGAGATTTATCGACCAGGCTATTCTTCGTCTCCGCCGGTTAAAAATTTCCAGAAAACCGGCATGGCCACCAAGATCATCACAATGAGAATATAGATGATGTTTTTGGTATGAAGCATGTAATCTTGCAGAGTGTGTATGGTTTCCATCCTTGCTTACTCCATTGTATTTTTGTTACCAGTGTAAACTGCGATCCAGGCGCAAAGCTAATGAGGTTCATAATCCGAATGTTCGTATAGGATCGGCATGCGGGTGCAGATAAAACGGAACACGAGAATACCGACTGTTACGATGAAGACCGAAATACCGATCTCCATCCAGTGCGGAAAATAGCGCTCACTTGAAGGCAGATGATAATTAAAAGCCACCATGGAGACATTGAAACGGTTGACGATGATGCCCAGCACAGTCCAGGCGGCTGTCCAGCGAATGATTTTGGTGTTTTTGTCTCGGACTCCCACGGCATACAAGAAGGCCGGCAGGGCCACAAACCCCAATATCTCCACAAGAAACCAGGCTCCGTATCCGGTTCCAAGGTGGTGCCAATTGTCATCAGCGGCCACGCCGATGACCTTGATCATAAAATAACCGGCCAATACCCATGCAGCCGCCTTGCCAAACCCTAAAACCAACCCTTCATTGCCCGACAAATGGGCTTCATCCATTTTATCGTGCAGGTAGTGGTGCGACAAAGTACCCTCGAAGATCACCATGGAGAGCCCGGCAATGGTACTGCTGACAAAGAAGAATATGGGCAGATAGGAGGAGTACCACAGGGGATGCAGTTTAGAAGGGGCAATCAGAAAGAGGGCTCCCAACGAAGATTGGTGCAAGGTGGAAAGAATAACACCGAAAATAGTCAATATCATGGTCAGTTTGACCACCAGGTTGCGTGCTTTTTTCAACCCCAACCACTCCATGGCGGCAGGCGAGAACTCGATAAACAACACCATCAGGTAGAGGGCTACACAGGCACCCACCTCAAAGAGCAAAGATGTCGTTCCGGGGGAAACGACAAAGGGATAGGGCAGGCGCCAGGGCCGTCCCACATCGTAATGCAGCGCGAATACCACCAGTGCATACCCTAAAAAGGCGGTCAGTATGGCCGGCCGCACGGCACTATGGAAACGCTTCATGCCGAAAATATAGACCGCAGCGGAGGTCACGTAGCCTCCCGCGGCCAAGGCGACACCCACCAGGAGATCGAACCCTATCCAAATTCCCCAGGGATTGTAGTCGGACAGGTTGGTGGTAGCATCCAGGCCTTTGGTAAAGCGAATCACCGTAAGGATCAGACCCATGATGACAATCATACCCGCTATCACATTAAACGGTGTAAAGAGGGTGCCTCGGTGGGCTGCGGCTGCTTGTTGGGACATCGAAATCCTCCTAAAATTTATGCGTCGTCCGAAGCCCCGTCAGAGCCTTCGGATCCTTTTTCATCTTTGGCGGCCTGGGCTTCGGCGGCCGCTTTGGCCGCTTCGTCCAAGGCCTTTTTCACTTCACGCGCCACGACAGCTTCCTGGTCCTTGGCGGCCTTTTCCATGGCGCTCTCCAGCTTGGCATCGGCGGCGGCCTGGGTTTGCGCCACGGCATCAGTTACTGCCTCTTGTTGCTCCTCGGTGGCAATCTTCTCTTTGCGTCTGTTCATGGCATAGATACCCGTGAGCAAAACGGGCCACAACCCCACCACCATGGGAACGGCTCCCAAGGCGCCCTTGGTTAGCTTGGGGGCTGAGGTATTGCCCAGGTCTTCGCGCATACCGATCTCGGCAAAAGGCTCGCTGGTCAGATAGAGCCAATTGGTACCGCCCATCTCTTTTTCACCATAGATGTGGTCGACGTAGCGCTCCGGATATGCGGCGATACGCTGATTGGCGACCTTTATGAGCGCCTTGCGCTTGCCGTATACCAGCGCTTCGGTTGGACACGCTTCAACACATCCAGGGAGCAGGCCTTTGGAGATGCGGGGATGACACATGGTGCATTTCATCACCCGTGGCGTAAAAGGCTCATCGTATTCGTAGGTCGGCACGTCAAAAGGACACGCGATCATGCAGTACCGGCAGCCCACGCATACCTTTTCGTTGTATATGACCGCACCCTCCGGTGTTTTGGTAAAGGCCTTTACGAAACAGGCCGAAGCACAGGCCGGTTCCTGGCAGTGGTTGCACTGCTGCTTGACAAATGTCGGGCGGCCGCCACCGAATTGGTTCACAACGGTGTATGCTTTGGGGGTCGTGCGACGTTTTTCCTCCAGCACCTTCAAATCGTCAAATGCCTTTTCAGGCGCCGGCAGCTCATTGACACTGTTGCAGGCCCCCTCGCACTTGCGGCAACCAATGCAACGGGTGATGTCATGCAGCACCGCCATGCTATCCTCATAGCCTTTGAACTCTTGGTTGGAAGCTGCTCGGGCTGTTGTTCCGACAGCACTGGTCAGGCCTGCAGCACCTATCCAGCCTAAAAACTTTCTCCGTGAAATCGACATACGCATTACCTCAAATGCTACTTGCTATTATTTGCGTTTGGCATGACAGGCCGTGCAATCCCTTGAAGCGGGTTTTTCAAGCCCCATTTTGTCATGGCACTGGATACATTGCTGGTGATAGGCCGCCATCAAACCAGGGCGTGTCAGGTTGGATGCCTCGGGTAATCGGCCATGGCAACTGCCGCACTGGGGCGGTTTTGCGGAAACCGGACTGTTGTGATGACATCCCTGGCACAGGGTGGCCGGATCAGTATGAAAATAGCCTGCCAGAGCGTTGCCTTTCATCCCTTTGGCCAAGGACTGGACAATTTTACGGTGCGGCAGGATAGCCTCCCCGAACTCTTTGGCCAGGACTTTGATGGTGACTGTTTCCGGGATTTGATCCACGGAGATCGTCTCGGTTGTCGGGATTCTTGACATCAACAACTGCGCTGCGGCCATTTTGCTCTCTTGCGATCCCTCCACCGGGTATGGGTTATCTGCCAAGCCATCCATGTGACATGTCTTGCACATGGCGTCGCTTGCCCGGGAGATGCTGCTGTGGCAACCGATGCAAGCCGGCTGAGATTGTTGCTGCTTGTGGCAGCCGATGCAACTGCGATCCGTATCCTTTTGGTGCATGGCCTGGGCCAGTTTAACCTGTTTGCCCTCTTTGGCGCCCCCGACAGTATGGCATGTTGCGCAACTTTGCAAGCTGGCATGGTGACATTGGCGGCAGTTGTCATTGTAGCCTTCATGGGCCTTGTGATCGAAAGGCACTGGCAACATGCGGCTCGGGGCGTCAGGAGTGCCTGTGCCGAGACCGGTTTTTACCATGACCACGTCCGGTTGATTACGTTCCATGCGGGGCGTATCGGCCATTTTTTCGAACAGGGCCTGCTCTTTGGGATCATGACAGCCGCTGCAACGAACCGGTCCTGCGTCTTGGTTCTTTGCTGTCAGGCGATTGTGGCATACAATACACGATTGGTGAGAAGCCAACCGGTTGGATATCCGATTCTCTTCGGTCGCTTGCTTATGACAATAAAGGCATGCGCCTTCCCGCCCCTTCTCATAATACAACGCTTTGGTTTGAGGGTTGTATTCATGGTGACACTTTTCGCATTTGTTATCGTTGGCTTTGATGTGACGATAATGGAGCGATTTATCCAACGCGATCGGCTGCCATGCACTTTGCGTCTTTGGGTTTTTGATATGGCACTCTCCGCAGGTCACCGGACCGGTGGGCTTGCCCGCAGCGCCGCTCATTTTATGACAACCAATACACTGGTCATGGTAAATGTCCATAACCGCTTTTTTAGTGTTGTCTTCAATCCGTTTGAATTTCTGTGACAATTTATCTTTGGCGGTTTCATGGCAGGCCGAACAGTCCTTGTTCTGTTTGGCCAATGCATCTGTGTGCTTGTCGTGATAAAAAAGCACGGCCGGCCTTTCCAAAGGGCCGAAAGCATTGAGACCGTCTATGACAATCAAATCCGCACGGCCCAAGTCTTCAGGGGCGGTTTTTGGTGCCACAGCGGCGGCACTCAACACACCGGCCAGGACAAGTACGCCGCTTAGCAGGATTCCGATACCGGATTGGTAGCTTCTCTTTAAGCCCATTTTTCCAATTCCTTGCATTAAAATTCCTTGCGCCCGGAGCGAGCTCAATCTGTCTTCTATTACGATCCCGCTTCTAGCTTTTCATTGGCATCGAGCAAATCTTGCATGGTGGTCCTATCATATATTTGGAAAGCCGCCGCCTTAACATCGTGCCATAGAGATAAAAAAGCACACTGTTCAAGGAATGGGCAGGCCTTTTTTTTAACACAAGCGATACAGCTGGAGGTGTCCTTTTCTTTTTGGAGATATCTAAACACGTCACCAACAGTGACCTGATCAGGCGCTTTGACCAGAACGTACCCGCCGTAAAACCCCCGCTTGGACGCTACGATACCGCTGCCCTTAAGCTGGTTGAGAATCACCTCTAAAAACCGTTGTGGAATAGCTTGGGCAATGGCGATGTCCGATATTTTGGTTGGGCCTTCACCTTTGCGTTTGGCCAGCTCGTAAATGGCCCGAAGGGCATATTGACCTCTTTTGTGCGGTATCAGCATACAGGTTTCTTGACTTTCTTAGTCGGGATACATTCCGATCCCTATAGTTAAGATACCAGCTTGCGTCAATTAATTTTTTTAAAAACCCTAAAAATATAGAATCCATACTTAACCACTATGATTTCGAGGCGGCCAATAGGACACCTTTTTTCCCCGAATTTTCAGCAAGCGGTTCATAAGGTGAACCTGCCCGGCCTCCCCGTAACGGTTTTCCATCAGATTCGCCCTATGCAACAGCTTCCACCAATGCAAATAGGGATCTTGGGGGTAGTACTCCCCTTGCAATTATGCCCTAACCATGATATGCACCTGCGCTTAGAACAAAAAATTGAATATGGGCCACGTCATCACAAAAAGGAGCTTACGGTATGTCGAGTAAAACCAATCTTGCACCTTTGTTCATTGTTGTTGGTATCGCAGCTCTCCTGCAACTGGTCTTGATCGGCCTCGATTGCCGCCAAACGCCCATTGGCGTGGCCAAAGACTTTGCCCACGCCTACTATTACCTCGATTCGGAGATGCAGGACTATCTTTGCGCGACCCTGGCCAAAGAGGGTGAGACGGTCACCAACTACCTGATTCAAAAAGATACCGAAGCTTACCGGCGCGGCTTGAGCACGAATTACCTGCGCCATAAATTTCTCAAGCTGCATGTAGACATCGTCGAATCCGGCCAGGATAGCATAAAAGTCCATCTCTCAGGATCGACACGGGTATGCATAAATCCAGCATTCATGCTGGTGGGTAAACTTTTTGGAATTGGACAAGACTACCCCGTGGACGAAACCCTTGAACTGGTTAAAGAGAATGATTCGTGGCGTGTATGCGGTAATCCATTCGGGTTGAACCCGCAGGTTTAGATCTACCGTCGCATCCCCACTGCCCATACAGGCCGGATTGCTGCTGAAAAAACTAGGCGCCCGGTCTTTTTTATGTAACCCGGCAACATCCATACAAGCATCTATCGGCCGTGCCATGTTATCAAAAAAAACAATCGAACCAACGACACCCCCCCAGCTCATTTGGGTCTACCAGCAAAACGAAAATGCATTGGGCAAAGTTAAAGCCATTGCTCAATACAGTCCAAAGCAGATCGAGCTGAAGATCATATCCATAGATGAAGCCCTGCCGCCGGTCATCGATGATGGGGATCCCTACCTGCCGGACCCTGTTGGGGCCGACTTGGTGTTGGATCATCTGAAGCACCCTGATCTGAGCTATTTTCTAGCTGTAAAATGCAGAAAGCTCAATATTCCGGTGGTCGCCTCGGGGAAAAAACCGCCTCTGGAGGAGGCCCTCACCCCGAGAACCTGTTGCGCGCTGACCCAGCACAGAGGGTTGGGATCGTATGGGCAGCAATATGGACAACCGGAGTATCGCGTCGTCGTCGAAAATGGCCTGATTTCAGCTGTCGAAACCTTAAGAGGCGCCCCTTGCGGTGCCACCTGGGACGCCGCTCAGCGCATTATCGGGCTGTCAGTGGAAAAAGCCCGGATTCGCGTTGGATTGGAAACCCAGTTCTTCTGTGTGGCCGACCCATCCAGTTGGGATCCCATTACCGGAAAAAGCCCGGTGCACATTGCCGCAGATCTGCACAAAGCCGCACTGGCAGCAGCACTCAAAAAGGCCGGTGAGAGATAATTTCCATCGTTATGGATAAACTATGGCGTCTTTAACTATCAAAGAGTATCAGTTGCAAGTGGACCAATGGGTTAAAACCCATGGGGTCCGTTATTTCAGTGAACTGACCAATCTTGCCATCTTGATGGAAGAGGTGGGTGAAGTGGCTCGCCTGATGGCGCGAACCTATGGCGAACAGAGTTTCAAGGTGGAGGGAACCCAAAAGAGCATGGCAGACGAATTGGCCGACGTGATGTTCGTCTTGACGTGTCTGGCCAACCAAACCGGCATCGATTTGACCAATGCCATCCAGAAAAATCTGACCAAGAAAACCCTACGCGATAACCGGCGGCATTGGGAAAATCCCAAACTAAAAACTTAGAAACATCAGCATGAAAACCTACCGTTTTTCAATTTCCATGACCGTGCGCAGCAGCGACCTAAATTACGCCAACCATGTCGGCTACCAAAACTTTTTCTCATTTTTTCAGGAGGCGCGGATCAGATACCTGGATCAATTTCAATATTCCGAGATGGAGATCGAGGGTTATGGCATGATCGTTGGTGAGGCCAATTGTAAATATAAGCGTGAACTTTTTCTCAACGACGCGATCGCGGTGGCTTGCGGCATTACGGAATTCAAATCAAAATGTTTTATAATGGGATATCAACTATCCAGGGACAACACCCTATGCGCTGAAGGGTTTACGAAAAACTACTGTTATGATTATCTGGCCAAACGGGTGATGCGACCACCTGAAGCTTTCGTACAAACCATTACAGCATTTGAAGCTTTGCTATCTTCATGAAGGATGGGGTCTATTTTATGCCATCTTGCTTACCGTTTACACAGCAAATTTGGTTCCGGCCTCTTGATTTGGCGCGGTATAGTGCCCAGTCAGCCTTTTCGATAAGTACTTTAGGAGACATTTCGGCGGCCGGTATAATGGTCGCCACCCCGAAACTCAATGTAATATAGGGCTTGACTTTTGATGTCTTGTGCTCAATGTCGAGGGTCTCAACAACCGTCTTGACGCCCTCAGCCACACACCGGGCACCTTCGATGTCGGTATTGGGCAGTATCATGGCAAACTCTTCGCCGCCGAAACGCGCCGCGAGATCCGTAGGACGTTTCAAGGTCGCATTGATGGTCTGCGCAACCGCATATAAGGTCTTATCCCCCTGGAGATGGCCATATGTATCATTGTAGTCTTTGAAATAGTCAATGTCACAGATAATGACGGCCAAACTCTCTTTTTCCCGCTGGCTGCGTCTCCACTCTTGATTCAATCGGCTGTCGAACCGGCGTCGATTGGCAATCTGGGTCAAGTCATCCAATGCCGCCAAGCGCTGCAGTTCGTCATTGGCTTTTTGCAAAGCTGCTTCGACCTGTTTATATTTGCTGACATCGATCAATGTGCCGACAATACGAATGGCTTTGCCGTCACTTTCGGACTCGACCGTTCGCCCTCTGACTTGAAGCCACTTCCACTGTCCGGGCTCCGACAGCATTCTGATTTCTATGTTGAAAGCCTTTTGCTCCCCCCTGGAGTGGGTTTTTAATGCATCGTCCAGAAGAGGCATATCATCGGGGTAGGTCAAAGTGCGCCATGTCTCCAATGTTTCCGGAAATTCACCATACTGGTAACCCAGCATGGTAAACCATCTGGGGCTATAGTAAATCTGACCGGTACTGGGAGCATAGTCCCACAAGCCTTCATTGGCAGACTCAAGGGCTAGCTTTAAACGTCTCTCACTTTTTTCTTTATCCGCCAGAGTCCTTTTTCGAAGCAGTGTTTCGACAAAAGCCTGGGCCATCGCCTCTATATCCATTTGGTCAACCACTGCATAGCCGCCATCAATTTTTACCACAACGATAAAACCGCTAACTTGCAGATCTTTGCATAACGGCACCAGAAGTAAAGATGACATCTTTGCCAGTCGTTCAGGCAACGGACCCAACGGCCCCACCCCTTCCAGTGCAGGAGAGGATATTGGTTTACCGATGGCCACCAATTGCAACCACAGGCTACTCATCTCGGACTGACCAGGCTCAAGAACCGGCCCTAAACATTTTTCGGCCTCTGCGGAGCTTTCAATGGCTGCAAGCTGCCACTGCCCCTCTTTGCGCTCTGCGACGAACCCAAACGAACTTTGTGTTAACCGTAAGGCTTCGCCTAAGAAAGTATGCGCCAACGCATCATCGTTTCGATCGCTCATTGCCTGTTTAAAAATTCGGTTGATGGCGTCCAACAGTTTGGATTTACGAGCCGCCAATTCTTCCGCCAAATCACGCTCAAGCACTTCCAGTTGCAGCCGATTGTTGGCTTTTATCAATTCAAGCGTTCGCTCCTGAATTTCCTGCTCCATTTGGTAGTGGAAATCCTTGACCGCGATTGGAACAATTGTTTTCATAATCCCCATACTCTCGCACGTTCTACAAAGTTCTTCGTTCCCGTACCGGGATCTGGCCATAGACCGGGATACTTCCGGACAACGGACAGTCGCATTTATGGAATATGTTTGAAGACCTAACAGTATACAGTGCTTTTCGACCATTAAAAAACCGGATTGCCGCCGTACAACCCGGTATGGAGTACTTCCTCCCAGGCAGCTCGGCCATCCACATCTATATGGACCCGCAACTTTCCGTCCTCCGGTTACCCGAAGTTTGGCCTTGTCTGTATATCTTGAAATATGTTACAGCAAAAATGGTGCCACTGCATGCCTCACCATCAAACAACTATTTATATACCTAAATTTATTGCATATCGGCAGAAGTGTTGCAGGCCGTGCCGTTTCAGGGTGCATTTGATTTTCCCAACGATTATAACCTTTGTTTCACATTTACACAAACGGCAATCGAAAATTGACCTCATATGCCACACTCCAAGATCCATATCCCGGTAGTTCACAAAATCGTATCGTCGCCCAATGCATATTATTTTTTGAATGCATCCGATCTAATGAACGCCTGGATATCACAAAATACCTTCAATGCGTCGAACGATACCCTATCGGCCCGTTATTATTAGAGTGCGCCTCCCTTCTGGGTTGACACACCATCAAGGCTCTCTTATAGTGAGCGACTAATCGGGAAGAGCACGAATAATTGCGTAGCCCACTAAAGTTTATAGTAATCTTTACGATAAGACTATAAAGCGTAAACAATGCGGCAATACGAGTCGTCATTACATATTAAGGGCTTGGGCGCTGACTACCCGTTTTGCCCGAATAATGAATAACAGACCCGATTTTTCAAAGGAGACTTAAATGGCCCTCAAATTTCGATCTCTGATCTTTATCGTTATCTTTATGTCTTCAGCCATGGCGAACGCCGGCACCCAAGATAGAAGTCCAATGGAAACCTTGAAGGAACCCATCGATCAAATCATCTCCATTCTGAATGACGACACATACAAGGGCACAGCAAAAAAGGATGCCCAGAGGAATAAAATATGGCAAATCGCCCGGCCTGTCTTTAATTTTGATGAAATCAGCCGAAGGGCCATCGGCAAGCCGTGGACCCGTTTTTCCCCGGATGAAAAATCCCGGTTCTCAGCAGTGTTCTCTGAATTTTTGGGGTCGACTTACATCGATAAATTACAAGGTGAGTTCAGCAACGAACGCATTGATTTTGACAAAGAGCTTGTCAAAGGCTCCAAAGCCCTGGTGCGTACCCGATTGAGTCGACAAAACATCGAAATCCCCATCGACTACCGAATGCATCAAATCGATGGTGCATGGAGAATATATGACATCCTGGTAGATAACGGCGTCAGCCTGGTTAAAAATTACAGGGTACAGTTCACCTCCATCTTAAAAAATCAGACCCCGGCTCAGTTGATCGAGCGTCTGGAAAAAAAACTGGCAGACCAAAAAAAATAGCGCTCCCAAAAAATAAGAGCAGATCGGCACCTCCATGAAGAAATCATGCCCAATATGGCTTGCAATGGTAATCATCATCTCAGGGTTGGCCACAGGTTGTGCCTCCCACTCCCCAAAAGAGGAGAAAATCGGGACTGTTTCGGCACCTTCAGATACGAGGGTAACAGCGACAACCGCCGAAGAGACCTCCTCGTCGCTCACCGCGGAAGAGGAATTGCTATTTGAAGATGATGTTGATGATTGGCAAAGCGATGAGAATCAGCAGGTTGCTCTCGTAGCTGACCCAATTGAACCTTTCAACCGCGTCATGTTCAAATTCAACGAGAAACTCTATGATTGGCTGCTGAGGCCGATAGCTTTGGGGTACCGAAAAATCACCCCCGAAAAGGTTCGCACAGGTGTGGGTAATTTTTTCACGAACCTGTCAACACCCGTTCGTTTCACCAACTGCCTCCTGCAGGGTAAGGGCCGGGCGGCCACTGTGGAACTATCCAAATTCATTTTCAATTCCACGTTTGGCGTTCTGGGGTTTGGCGACCTGTTCCAAGACTATCCCGAAATGTATCCCGATGCCGAAGATCTGGGCCAAACACTTGGAAGCTATGGCGCCGGCGAAGGATTTTATATTGTATGGCCGATCCTGGGCCCTTCGACCCTGCGCGATACAGTCGGCTCTGTAGGGGACTTTTTTCTTGAACCGCTGAACTATGTCGACCCCACCGAGGTCCGACTTGCAGCCAAGGGCATTGACAGGGTGAATATGATATCTTTCCGCATTGAAGATATCGATGCAGGTAGAAAGGCCGCCATCGATATCTATGAAGCCAGTCGCAATTTTGTCATCCAATCCCGAAGGTCTAAAATAAATAAATAATTTCGCCTTCTGACATGGCGCTAAGGGCGCGAAGGCAATACCATGGTTATCCAGACGCGTTGCCGGCAGCGACACGAACCGAGGGAAACCAATCCTTATGGGTGTGGGGTATGAACTTGGCAGCCGAAAAACGGTTCATAAAATCCTGATTCACATTCAGCTCAAGATAGGTGATGGCGTCGCGAATCTTTTCAACTTCCGTGACGATACCGCGATTGAACAACGCCATTGCCGCCCCATCGAGGGATGTATTGCCCATGGCACGGTAGCATTCCAGATCCAGATCGGGCATCATACCTATGGTAATGGCCGATCTTGGATTAATAAGGGAGCCGAATGTGCCGGCCACATAAATAACCTGCAAATCCTTCAGCATCACCCCCATTACATTGGTGATGGTCTCAAGGATAGTATACATGGCCGCCTTGGAGCGTACAAGGCTATCCATATCCGCCTGAGTGATGCATAAATCTTTACCTGTACCCGAAGCATCCCCAGCAACGATGGTAAGATGCGCCAAGCCACGGCGATGGGTCAAGCGCCAACCGCAAGTTTCGGGACGAAATTTTCCGCGAATATCGACCATCTGAGCCAGAAAGAGCTGGGCCGCCAAGTCGATCACACCCGACCCGCAAATCCCCACCGGGGGAAGGTCACCAATGGTTTGAACCTCAAAATCAAGGGTTTGGGGATCGATGCGCACACGATCGATAACCCCTGGAGCGGCGGTGGTTCCCATCCGGCTCATGCCCCCTTCAAGGGCGGGACCGGCTGCACCGGCACACGCCATCAGCCAATCTTTATTGCCCAGCACCACCTCTGCATTGGTGCCGACATCAACAAGAA
>JASFKE010000048.1:0-12358 GCA_050118795.1 Desulfobacteraceae bacterium
CGTTGAGAGGCCCTTTTCAAGTTCAATGCATGTGTGGATTACATACAATATATCACAAAATAAAAAAATACAAATGTCAGGGCTTGGTTATTTACCAACGCCGACGTGGATGAATTCGAAAAAAGGTGAAGTTCGGGTCGGGCCGTCATTCAGGCGAAGGCCGGAATCCGGAAATATCGCACTGTTCCGGATCCTGGCTCTCGCCGGGAGGAAGTGATTTTTTGAATTTTACGAGACTATGACACGATTCAGAAGAGGTGGGGGCCCCTATTTTTTTCCAGCGCCTAAGGGTATCTGGATCGGGTTCTGGATTTTTCGTAAAATTGATCCAGGCCTTTTTTTTGAATGGAGAGGTTGATGCGCACCCAGGCCTTATACTGCTCTTTTCCAAAATTGGTGTTGCTGCAGGGAAACGCGTCGCACTGATAGCAGAAGTCGATTTTTCTCTTTTGATGGCAGTCGCGTACCCCACAGGCTTTGAAAAGCTTGCAGTGCTCGCGACGGCACCCCTTACAGTTTTCCCTGGCGAAATAGTCCAGCATTTCCATGAACGCCGGATAGTGTTTAAAAACCGGGTTCTTCAGCTGGGTTTCGAATCGCTGGGCATAGGTGTGGAAGTTACCGAGGCTGTCTTTGAGTGCCAGGCTGTGCTTGCGGATATCGCCATCCACATGGGCGAAACATTTTTCGCAGCTCAGCCCGCAGGGTGCGATACTGGATTTGATCTGCTCCGAGGTCATTTTCCGGCTCCTTTTTTAGGTTTATCCAACCATAGCAGTTGCTCGCCGGGATCAATAGTGGCATAATCGACAATATGAATGGCGATAACGACATAGGTTCAGTGGGCCTTGCAGATAAACCTGTTCAAAACGTCACCATACTCGGAGTTGATGGATCCATGGCCACCACAATTTTTGGCCCCATGGATATCCTGTCTCAGGCGGGAAGGCTTTGGAACCGGGTGGCCCAGTCACCTCCAACACCGTTTTTCGATGTCACCATTGCCACGGCGAACGGTCAACCCATCAGGTGCGCCAACAATGCCATGATACAGCCGCACCGCGGTATCGATGAAATCGACCATAGTGATTTGGTGGTCATCGCTTCGGCCACCCATATCGAGCAGGTCCTGTGCAAGAGCCCCGAGCTGGTTCCATGGATTCTCGGACAATACCGTAAGGGCGCCCATGTGGCCAGTATCTGTACAGGCGTTTTTTTACTGGCGGAAACCGGTTTGCTGGATGGAAAATCAGCAACCTTGCACTGGGGGTTCACCAGGCTGTTCCGTAAACGCTATCCCCAGGTGGCCTTGGCCTCCCATCGAATGTTCATTGACCAAGGACGCCTCTATTGCTCGGCAGGGGTGAGTGCCGGCATGGATTTATCCCTTTACCTGGTGGAAAAATTGTGCGGCCGCCAGGCGGCTGTGGCGTCGGCCAAGGCGATGGTGTTAGACTTGCCAAGAGAGCTGCAAACGCCCTATGGGACATTGCTGCTATCCAAGGATCAGGACCATGGTGATCCATTGATCACTAAGGCCCAACAGTGGATCGAACAGCACCACACCCAATCCATTGATTACGACATCCTGGCCGGAAAATTGGCAATGAGCCGCCGCTCGCTGGAACGCCGGTTCAAGCAGGCGATGGGGGTCACGCCGTTGGGATATCTGCAGCAGCTGCGGGTGGAGAGCGCCAAACGGCTGTTGGAGGAAGGCGTTTTGTCCTTCAATGAAATCACCTATCGTGTCGGGTATGAGGATACCTCCTTTTTCAGGAAGGTGTTTATCCGGCTGGCGGGTCTGCGGCCCAGAGAGTATCAGCAACGGTTCAAAGGTTATAGTGCCGAAAACGTACGATAAAATTCCTTTCGACCTGGTCTTTTCCACCCACGTCGGATATTGGGTGCAGCTGTGGCGTACCCGATAATCCCCCCCCACCGGCCGGGCCACAGGGCAGATTGGGTTTGACCAATGCCCATTGATGCATAGATTTTCAAATGATAAATTTCCGATATCCACAGCGACATTATCCGTGAGCGAACAATAAGGGCGGTACTATGGAGATATGGATCGTCACCATCATTCTAGTGGTCACCCTCTACCTGTTGATCAGTGAAAAACTGCCGGTGGACTTGACGGCCATCGGTATCATGGTGGCGCTCATGATCACCCGGATCTTATCGCCGGTTCAGGCTGTGGCCGGTTTGTCCAATCCGGCGGTTATCACCGTCGGCGCCATGTTTCTGATCAGCCAGGCAATGATCCGCACAGGCGCGGTGGGATTCATCGGCCAGGCGGTGGCCCACTGGACCCAAGGCAATGCCTGGATGGCCATGTTGCTGGTGCTTTTGATCGCGGCGGTGGCATCGGCCTTCATCAACAATACGCCGGTGGTGGTCCTTTTCATTCCGGTGGTACTGAGCCTGAGTTGCCGCTTGGGCATCAGCCCGGCTAAATACCTGATCCCCCTCTCCTATGCCTCCATTCTGGCCGGCACCTGCACCTTGATCGGCACCTCCACCAACATCATCGTCAGTGATCTTGCGGCCGATTATGGGTACAAACACTTCGGCATGTTTGAGTTGTCCATGGTGGGCATCCCCATCGCCCTGGTGGGGTTGCTGATGATCGTTTTGATGGCGCCGCGGTTGATGCCCGATTTGCTCAATCCCACCTGCGAATTGGAGAACGATAAACAGCGCCGCTATCTGGCCGAACTCGTGGTGACAAGAGACGGTACGTTAAAGGGGGTGAACCCCTGCGCCCACATGAAAAGCAACTATCCGGATATCGAAGTGCTGGAGTTGATACGAGATTCCCAGATTTTCCATCCCTGCCGGGATGCGGTGACCATGGAGGCTGATGACCTGCTGCTGGTCAAAGGCACCCCCAATGCATTGATGGAGGTGCTCAATCAAAAGGCCGTGGCACTGCCGGTGTCTGAAAACGGCATGGGTTTTGGCAGCCGCAACAGCGCCATGGTGATTGAGTTGATCATCACCCCCCAATCGAGTCTGGTCGGCCGGCAGCTCAAGAACACCTACCTGGTGCGCAACAACAATCTTCATATCGTTGCCGTTGAGCGCAGCGGTCTGCACTACTCGGAAACACAACTGCAGGACATCCGGCTCAAGATGGGGGATATTTTGCTGGTGTGGTGTCGCGAAGAGGAGGTGAAACAGCTAAGGGGGCGCAGCGACTGGATCGTTGCAGAGGATGTGCACCAGAACATTGAATACAAACGCAAGGCGCCCCTGGCCGGCATCATCTTTGGCGCATTGGTCATTGCCGCCTCCACCGGCATGGCCGATATCATGGTATGTGCTTTATCGGCAGTATTTTTAATGATCGCAACCGGTTGTCTTCCATTGAGAGAGGCCTACCGCGCCCTGCAAAGCAATGTTCTGCTGCTGATTGCCGGCACCATTGCGCTGGGTACGGCCATGGATAAAACCGGCGCCAGCCAATATTACGCCAACCTGTTCCTTCGAACCTTGGAGGCCTGGCCGCCCAACTATGTTCTGGGCGGTGTGATTTTGCTGACCAGCATCAGCACCCAGTTGCTGAGCAACAATGCCACAGCCGTGCTTTTGCTGCCCATTGCCATTTCAACGGCGCTGGGGCTGGGCGTCAATCCCAAACCGTTTATCGTGGCCGTTTGTTTCGGCGCCAGCGCTTGTTTTGCGACACCCATCGGTTATCAGACCAACTTGTTGGTATATGGGCCGGGGGGGTATCGCTTCAGCGATTATTTCAAGTTGGGCATTCCCCTGAACCTGTTGGTGCTGTTTTTGGGGACTTTGCTGATTCCCGTTTTTTGGCCATTATAGGCCATCGTTCAGGCGGGTAGATACTTATGATATTGCTTTTACTTATATTATTATGTTAAACGATATCAAAAAGGTCCAACCAAATACATCGATAGCTCTTTCGGTATGGACCCGGCACAAGGCACTCAAAAAAACTAAATACTGATACAAAACAAATATAGAGGGTTTAATTTTAGGTTTCGACTATTGTCCTTTGAGCAGGGCAGTTTCATCATTAAAGAATTAAAGATTCGAGTCGATAACAGCAACATAAAAGCCTTTTTTATTTATCGGGATTTAGCAGTTTAGGGCGCGGCTGTCGGACCGGATGATCGATCTTTACTGGAGGGGGATGGAATGGGTGAGCATGTAAGCAGGCGCGCATTTCTGTCAATGGGGGGTGGTATGCTCACATTGCCTGCTGTGGCCCAAATATACGGCTGTGGCGGCAACAATCAGAGCGAGCCGGAAAAAAGGATCTTTTCCGATCCCAAATTTGAACTGCTTGATCTGGCCCTGCAGCACGAGTTTGGAGTGATCGTCCAGTACAGCAACCATGCAGGTGTGATCACGGCCTTGAACAGCGACCCGGGTGGCGCCATTGCCGAAACCTTTGGACAGATCATCTGCGATGAGGTGGATCATTCCATACATCTATCAGATATCCTAAAGAAAAACGGCATCGAGCCCACAGTGGCCGTATGGCCGCCCCAGACCGCGGCCACGCTGGAGGAGATGGTGCAAAAGGATCTAGCCGCTGAAAGCGGAGCCACCGCTCTCTACCAGCAGATCCTGGAAAAGGATTTCGACGGCCCGACAAAGCGGGTCATTGAAAAGCTCCTCCTTTCCGAAAAAAACCATCACCGCATCTTTTCCAAGCTCCTTTCCGAGCTGGGCTGAATGGCTGGTCCCATGGTGTTGAAACAATCGTTACGCTTCCGGTTTTCCCTGTGGACTTTTCTGGCCACAGCGCTGCTGATCGGTCTTGTCCTTTTTGCCTATGCCGAACTCTCCTACCGACTGTTTATCTCCGATTACGAACGGGAGATTGAAAGCCGAATGGAGATTGTGGCCTCTACCATCGAGACCATGATCAATAAAACCGACTATATGGGGTTGGTGAACCAGGCCAACTCTCTATTGATCACCCAGGGGGTGGTCGGTGTCAGGATCCTTGATGTGAACGGGATTCCACTCTTTCAGAAGGGGTCAGAGGAGGGTTTTTTTCTCAGACAGCCCATTATCCATAAACGGGAACAGATTGGGGTGATTCAGGTCACCTTTTCCAATGGGCCGATAAAAAAGAAGGTCAAGTCGCTCTGTCTCCTGGGGCTGCTCATTGCCAGTATCGGCGCCCCCTTTGCCGCACTGCTGATTTGGTTCATCAGCGGAAGGCAGTTGCAGGATATTCTGGCCCTGTCCAAGGAGGTCCATCAGTTGGGTGATATTGACGGTGAGAATATCGAGCTCACCGGTATGGAGCGGCAGGATGAAATAGGTCATCTGGCCCGTACCCTTGCCGAGCGCAACGATGCCATCAGGGTATCGAAAAAACAGGAACAGCTGCTCTATCACGCCATCGATCAGAGTCATGATTCAGTGGTGATAACGGATTCCCACGGTACCATAGAGTACGTCAATCCGGCCTTTTCCCGAATAACCGGGTATGACGGCAGTGAGGCTATTGGCCTCAACCCGCGCATTTTACAGAGTGGAAAACACCCTCGCAAGTTCTACGAGCTTTTGTGGGAAACCCTTGCAAGGGGCGAAACCTGGAAGGGGTTGATCGTCAACCGTCGGAAAAACGGGGAGGAGTACCAGGAGGAGGCGACCATTTCACCGGTGATAGACCGGCTCGGTAATACCCATCACTTTGTGGCCATGAAACGGGACGTGACCCAGCAGGTTGTCCTGGAACGCAAGCTTGCCAGGGCGGAAAAAATGCAGGCCATCGGTCTGATGGCCAGCGGTGTTGCCCATGACCTCAACAACATCCTTTCCGGCATCGTCAGTTACCCTGAGTTGCTTCTCCTTAAGCTTCCCGAGAACAGCGACCTGCGAAAGTCTGTCATGGCGATTCATGAGTCCGGGAAACGGGCGGCAACCGTTGTTGCAGATCTGTTGACCGTGGCTCGGGGGGCAGCGGCGGAATGGGAGGTTCACGACCTTAACCAGATGGTCCGAGAATACCTGGAATCCCCTGAATGCACAAAGCTCAAGGAGCTCTATCCACATATCAGCCGTCAGGTAAACCTTGATGCCACAGAGCCCTTTATCTCTTGCTCCCAGACACATATCAAAAAGTGTCTCATGAACCTGGTGACCAATGCGGCTGAGGCCATCGGCGAGCAGGGGGTGGTCAAGATCGCGACCCGTAATCGCTATCTCGTCATGGAGAAGGGAAAACAGGGGCTGCCCGAGGGGCAATATATTGTTCTCACTGTTGAGGATAACGGCCCCGGCATATCTGAAACCGATCTTGAGCACATCTTTGAGCCGTTTTATACCCGCAAGGTTATGGGAAGAAGCGGCACCGGGCTCGGCCTGACCGTGGTCTGGAATACGGTGCAGGATCATGGCGGCAGGATTCAGGTCGAGAGCAGCGACGGCGGCACGGTGTTTCAGCTCTTTTTTCCCATTGCGGACGGCCAGGCCCCAAGGGCTGAGCAAGATGATGATGGGGCCTTCAACCCCAACGGCAACCAGGAACATCTCCTGCTGGTCGATGACGAGCCGCAGCTGCGTGAAATTGCCGCCCAGATCCTCGAGGGGCTGAACTACAAGGTGGATTTGGCCGAAAGCGGTGAGCAGGCTGTTGAGTTCATTAAAAAACAACCCGTGGACCTGGTGTTGATCGATATGCTCATGGAGCCGGGTATGAACGGGCGCCAGACCTTTGAAGAGATCGTCAGGATCGAACCCGGTCAAAAGGCGATTATCGTCAGCGGCTTTTCTGAGAGCAGTGATGCCAAGGCGGCCCTCAAACTTGGGGCAAAGGGATTTTTGAAGAAGCCCTACTCCATTGATCAGCTGGCGATGGCCATCAAAAAATCCCTGACGGACGGCTGACAAACATCATCGATTTGTCGGCACTATTATCCCCAATAATGCCGACTGTGTTTACGCGGCAATGGGACAATATGCGTTATTGTTTGCCTGCCCCTTGAAATCGACCTCAAATAAGACTTACAATAATCTTTGTTCCCTCACGTTTTAGGAGAACCGCCATGCCCAAAACCATTTATTGGATTCAAGGTGGAAGCTGCGGTGGCGACACCTGGTCCCTGTTTAATGCCGATACGCCAGATTTTATAGAATTATTTGATTTTCTCGGCCTGGATTTGTTATGGCACCAATCCCTTTCCACCCGCAGCGCTGATGAACTGCATCAGCTCAATGAGAAAATTCTCAACGGCGAGCAGCCGCTGGATATTTTATGCCTGGAAGGTTCTGTGATCCATGGTCCCGGTGGAAGCGGGCGTTTCGACATGCTGATCTCCGGGCCCAAAAAGGACCTCATCATGGCGTTGGCCCAGAAGGCACAATACGTTTTGGCCGTGGGTACCTGCGCCAGTTTCGGCGGTATCGGGGTGGACAGCGATATCATGGCCAGCGGGCTGCAATTCACCAAATGGGAGATGGGGGGTCTGTTGGGCCAGGATTTTCGAACGCCTACCGGTTATCCGGTCATTAATCTGCCGGGATGTCCTTGTCATTGCGAGGTGGTGGTCGGAGCCCTATCGGTTGTTGCCGCCGATATGGCCCTTGAGCTGGGTCACTACAACACCCCGGTGAATTGGTATGGGGTGATGGTCCACCAAGGTTGCACGCGAAATGAGTATCATGAATACCGGGTGGAGGAAAAAAGGTTTGGAGAGCGCGGGTGCCTCTTTTTTTATATGGGATGCCACGGACCGCTGGTGACAGGACCTTGCAACAAGGTGCTTTGGAACAGGCGATCTTCCAAAACCCGGGTGGGGGTGCCCTGCTTCGGATGCACCCGCCCGGATTTTCCCCAACAGTACCCCTTTTTCGAAACCCGGAACATAGAAGGTATTCCAATCGAACTGCCGGACGGTGTCAGCCGGGCCCACTACATGGCCTACAAAGGGATGGCGGCTGCAGCGGCACCCAAGCGGCTGATCAAACGCAAAACAGGGATCTGAGGATTAAATGGCGAAAACCCAAAAAATTATTCCCCTCAACCGGGTAGAAGGCGATCTTGAACTGCAAATCGACATTGAGGACGATGTGGTCACCCAAGCGCGCAGCGTGGGGACCATGTACCGGGGCTTCGAGAATTTGATGACCGGTCGCGGCCCCATGGACAGTCTGGTGATCACGCCGCGGATCTGCGGAATATGCACCACGGCGCATCTCAATGCCGCCGCCAAAGCATTGGACATGGCCTACGACGCTGCGGTACCGGACAATGCCCAGCGGCTTCGCAATGTCACCTTGATGGTTGAGCAGCTGCAAAACGACCTTCGCCATGCGGTTTTGCTCTTCATGCCCGATTTGATCCATCCGGCTTACGCCGGTCAGCCGATGTACGATGAGGCCTTTGGGCGCTATGCCGTGCTCAAGGGTGAAACGACACTCCAGACGGTTGAAGAGACCAAGCGGCTGTTGGAGATCATCGCGATTTTGGGCGGGCAGTGGCCCCACTCGTCATTTATGGTTCCAGGCGGCGTTGTTTCGGTCCCGGCCGCCAGTGATATCATCCACTGCCGCCATATCCTGCGCAATTTCCGTAAATGGTATGAAGAGCGGATTCTCGGCTGCACCTTGGAGGTGCTGGGCGGCATCAACTCATGGAGCGATTTGCACTCCTGGTTGGTTGCGGCGCCGAGCCATCTTAACAGCGACTTGGGCTTTTTCTTTCGATACGGGGCGCAGCTTGGCCTGGAAGCCCTTGGAAGGGGCCACGATACCTTTATCAGCTGTGGAGGACCGGATCTTCCGGACCGGACCGCGGTGGTCGCCGATGGCGGTGAGGGTAAACTTTGGCGCAGTGGTTTTTACGGTCCTTTAGGGGTGGAGAAGATGGATCCAGGAAAAATCAGTGAAGATATTTCGTGTGCTTTTTTCAAAGATGACCGGCCGGCCCGGCATCCATTCGAAGGCCGCACGGTTCCTTTGGATTCCGATATCCATAAAGAGAAGTACTCTTGGGCCAAAGCGCCGCGCTATGACGGCCAGCCGGCTGAAACCGGTCCTTTGGCGGATATGGTGGTGTCCGGCCACCCCTTGTTTGTAGAGCAGGTGGCGGAAAAGGGCGCCAATGTGCTGATACGCCAACTGGCCCGTTTGATCCGTTCGGCGACTATGCTGCCGGCTGTTGATCAGTGGCTGGCGGAAATGGCGGAACGTAAAAGTCCGTTTTTCCAGGACCATACTAAAAAAGTAACCTCCCAAGGCTATGGGTTTACAACGGCCCCCAGGGGTTTTTTAGGGCATTGGCTCACCATTGAAAACGGTACTGTCGGCAACTATCAGGTAATCACGCCCACTGCCTGGAATGCGTCGCCAAGCGATGCCAATCAAGTTCGGGGCCCCTGGGAGGAGGCCATCGTGGGGACCCTGGTTCGGGATATTGAAAACCCTTTAGCGGTGGAGCATGTCGTGCGCTCTTTTGATCCATGCCTGGTATGCACGGTGCATGCGATTGAGGTTTGATAATACCACCTTGAAGTAAATGTCAATCAAAGGCAGGTAAGTACCATGACACCAACTGTCGTATCGATGGATAGAACCAAAATGACGCGCTCTGTTTGCGCCTGGCCGGAGCGTTGCGACCAGTGCGAGGACCGGGAGGCGTGTCCTGTTCAGATGCTGGTGGAAGAAAACGAGATCCTCAAGGAAGAGATCCGGCTCTCCCGTGAGTCTGCAGAAATTACAGCCAGCCTGGTGGTTAAGCAGTTCGAAGAGACCGAACGAATACTGCGCCGATTTCAAGTGGCCAATGCCCAGCGCAAGGCGGTTTTGGATTCGGCGTCCCACATGGCCATCATCGCCACGGATCAGATCGGTACCATAATCGTTTTTAACAAAGGGGCGGAGAACTTGCTCGGGTATTCGGCGGCTGAAGTGATCGGCCAGTTAACGCCGCTGGTGTTCCATGATGCTGAAGAACTTGAATCCAGGGTGACGAAATTAGACAAAGAGATCGGCCGTCCCATCCAGGGTATGGACCTTTTTTTTCACCATGCCGCCAAAAATGCCAATGAGCAGGAGGAGTGGACCTATGTCCGCAAAGATGGCCACCGCTTTCCGGTGGATCTGTCCATCAATCCGCTGCGGGATTCCGAAGGCGCCATCAGCGGCTTTCTTTGTATCGCCGTGGACATTACGGAGAAGAAGGGTTCCGAACAGGCCTTGATCGAGAGTGAGCGCAATTACCGGCTTTTGATCGATAATATTCCAAACATTGTTTTTAAAGGGTACCCTGACGGTGCCATAGATTTTTTTGACAATAAAATCGAGGTGTTGACCGGTTATGCCAAAGAGGCGTTTTTAAATCGCCGCCTCAGGTGGACCGACCTGATTGTGGATGAGGACCTGGTGGCCGGGCGGGACCAGTTCGTGGTCACGTTAAAGGGCGACCAGCACTCCCTGCGCGAATACCGTATCCGTAAAAGAGACGGCAGTGTGGTATGGCTCCAGGCCAGTTGCCAGGCCGTTAAAGATGCCAAGGGGAATATCGATTTTATAAGCGGCGCGTTTCTCGATATCTCCAAGCGCAAGCGTGCGGAAGAGGCGCTTCATGAATCCGAAGAGAAATATCGTTCGCTGTTTCACAGTGGTCCCAATCCCATATTCGTGCTGGATCGCCTCTCGTTGAAGATTATCGATGTGAATCCCGCGGCACTTGAAACATATGGTTATGCCAAAGAAGATCTTCTGGGGCGCAATTTTAACGAACTGGGAGAGTTTGAGCTCCAAGCCCAGGACCTGGATTCGGGTGGCGGGCTGGATTTGGCCAACGGCTGTATTATCGATCAAAAGGCGCGTCACTACAAAAAGGACAACACACCCTTTTTTCTCCGTCTAAAAGCATGTCCTATCAGATTCAATGACCGCCGTGCGATTATTTTGGCCGCCACTGACATCACAGAGGCCATGGAGAAGGACGCCCAACTCTTTCAAGCCACCAAAATGCAGACTTTAGGAGAGATGTCCGCCGGAATGGCCCACGAGCTGACCCAGCCGCTCAATGCCATTAAAATCGGGAATGACTTTTTACGGCGCATGATTGCCGCCGGCAAACCGTTGCCCAAAAAAGATCTTGACGGTGTGGCGATGTCTGTGGCCGGTCAAGTTCAGCGCGCTTCTGAAATCATCAACCGTCTTAGAGAGTTTGGCCGTAAACCGGATTTTAAAATAGAACCGGTGGATATAAACGCTGTAATCAATAGTGTGGTTCAAATCATCGGCCAGCAACTGGAGCTCAACAATATCCACGTTGAGTTCGATCTGGACTGGTCTCTGCCTCAAATTTTGGCCAATGCCAACCGTTTGTCCCAGGTGATGTTCAACCTGGTCAGCAACGCCCGGGACGCCATAGAACAACTGCCTGCCTGTTCACCGGAAAAATCCAAACGGATGATCAAGCTCACCACGTTCGCTTCGGGCCACGACGTGGTTTGCCAGGTGGAAGATAGCGGCATCGGCATCTCCAGCAATGTTAAAGACAAGATATTCGAGCCCTTTTATACGACCAAGGAGGTCGGCAAGGGAATGGGCTTGGGTTTGGCGATTACTTATGGCATATTGAACGACTATGGCGCACATATTCAAGTGAGCAATCGGAAAGATGGCGGCGCCTGCTTTGTTTTGACATTTCCGAAGGTGGCCAAGCGTTAGCCCCGCAAATGATTGCAATTCCAATCGGATGGTTCCAGTGTCTGGCACGCCCGGGGGATCGCAGTGGCGCAAGGCGCCTTGGCTCGGGAGCCCTTCGACTTCTCAGGCACCGGGACTAAATTAGAGGGGAACGCACAATGACGACAATTCTTATTATCGACGATGAACAGCCCACCTTGCAGATGCTGACGCTCTATTTGGAGGCATGCGGCCACCGGGTGTTGTCGGCCGAGAATGAAATAGAGGGATTGGACCTTTTCCGTAGGGAAAAACCGGCTATCGTTTTAACGGATATTAAAATGCCTGGCAAAGATGGGTTTGATGTCCTGCGCCAAATCAAAGCCATCGCTCCACGAACCGAAGTGATCGTCATCACCGGTCATGGCGATAAAGATCTTGCCAAGCAAGCCATGACACTGAAAGCCAGTGCTTTTTTCAACAAACCCTTGGATACCGAGGCCCTTGATGGGGCCATCAAGGAGATTGAACAGCGTCTGGCCCTCGGGCGCAATGGCGACACGTCACCATGAGCCCTCGCAGCATCGCCAGAAAAATCGATGTGAACGGCATCGTTCAGGGCGTCGGCTTTCGTCCCTTTGTCTATCAATTGGCCCAAGGGTATCAACTGTGCGGGCAGGTCTCCAATACCCCCGCCGGAGTGGCCCTCCACGTTGAGGGCGCA
>JASFKE010000049.1:0-12353 GCA_050118795.1 Desulfobacteraceae bacterium
TTTGGGGATCTACCGATCTGGAAGGGCATCGTTTCGTCCAATCCATTGTTCGCAAGGCCATTGCCTGCCAACCCGGCCAAATCGCAACAGAACGTTATCAGTGGAAGGGGCGGGCAGATGCCTTACCGCGCCAAAAAATTACGCACCTCACCTACTATGAACCCTGGGATTGGATCATCGCCTCTTCAGCTTACGAAGATGAAATCAATCAGTCGGCGGAGATCATCTCCCGGGGATATAAGTCAATGACCCGTGTCTTTGCCCTGGTGGCTGTTGGGGTTGCGTTTTTAGGGGTCATTGGGACATGTCTCTTTGCCCGCAGGATGTCCAATACCCTCGGGGTCATCACCGAAGCCGCCGCCAAGATGACCGAACATGACCTGCCCCGACTGGTCCGAACGATGGATGCCGTCAATGAAGGCGACTTCTCGGTGACGTTCCATTTTGACCATGAACCTGTAAAGATCGCTTCCGGAGATGAATTGGGCACCATGGCCAATGCCTTTAATCGGATGAACAGGGCACTGGTCAATGTGGGGGGGGCATTCACCACCATGATGGCCAATCTTCGAGACCTCACCGGTCTGTTGGAGCAAAAGGTGGCCGAACGAACATCGGAGCTTGAAGCATCAGAGCGCAAACTTTCAAGTATTATAGATTTTTTGCCGGATGCCACTTTGGTTATCGATCGCCAAGGCAAGGTGATTGCGTGGAACCGGGCTATGGAAAAGATGACCGGCATAGCCAGCGGTCAAATGGTTGGAAAAGGTAATTTTGAGTATTCGCTCCCCTTTTTCGGAGAGCGCCGTCCCACCCTGATCGACCTGGTGATCAATCGCGATGAATCGTTGGAGAGACAATACGATGCCTTTAGACAGGAGAACAAGACCCTGTTTGCCGAATTTTGCAGCCACCGGTTAAAGGAGATCCCGGTCTACCTCTTTACTGCGGCATCGACCCTGCGCGATGCCAATGGCCGGGTGATCGGCTCCATCGAAACGTTACGGGACGTCACCCAGTGGAAAATGATTGAAAAGGAGCTGATAGAAGCCAGATACATCGCCGAAGACGCCACCCGGGCCAAAAGCGAATTTTTGGCCAATATGAGCCATGAAATCCGCACCCCCATGAATGGCATCCTGGGCATGGCAGAGCTGCTGCTCGACACACCACTGAATGACGAACAAGGGGACTATCTGCGGACTGTTCAATCCAGTGCCGATGCCCTGCTTGGCATCATCAACGATATCCTGGATTTTTCTAAAATTGAGGCCGGCAAACTCAATTTTGAAGAGCTGGACTTCGATCTTCGACTCGCATTGGATGAAATGGCCGAATTGGCCTCCATCAAGGCCGATGAAAAGGGTCTTGAATTTGCCAGCTACGTCCATCCAAATGTTCCGTCACTGCTTTCCGGCGACCCGGGGCGCCTGCGTCAGGTGCTGCTGAACCTGGTCTCCAATGCGGTTAAGTTCACCCACCGGGGCGAGGTGGTGGTGGAGGTCTCTCTGGTCAGCGAAGAGGCGGATCGCGCTATCCTTCGCTTTTCGGTCAGGGACACCGGTATCGGCATTGCCAAGGATCGACTGGGACGGCTTTTTAAATCCTTCTCACAGGTGGACAGTTCCACCACGCGCAAATTCGGCGGCACCGGTCTGGGGTTGGCCATTTCCAAACGGTTGGTGGAGATGATGAGGGGCAAGATTGGTGTGGAAAGCCGCAAGGGAAGGGGATCAACCTTCTTTTTCACGGCGGAGCTGAAAAAACAGGACAGCGATGGTTTGGAACCGGAGATGGGTTTCATGCCGGAAAATATTCAAGGCAGACGCATCCTGGCGGTGGATGACAATGCCGTCAATCTTATGATCATGCAGTCCTACCTGCAGTCATGGCTGTGTAGCGCTACGGTGGTTGACTCAGCGGAAAAAGCCATTGAGTTGATGAAAACGGCTGCGCAAAAGAACGAGCCGTACGATATGGCGATCATCGATTTCATGATGCCGGAAATGGATGGTCGGGAGCTTGGAGAGGCGATAAAGGCGTGTCCGGAGTTAAAGAACACCCATATGATTTTACTGGCATCGCGCGGGATGAGGGGAGACGCAGCCAAAGCCCGTATCGCAGGATTTGATGCCTATCTCACCAAACCGATCAAACAGTCCCAGCTGTTCGACGCCGTGGTATCCGTATTTGGCAAGCCATTGAACTGCGCCGGCAAGGATATGGGGTCCATTGTCACGAAACACACCATCGCCGAAACCAGCAAGAAGAGACTGAAAATATTGCTGGTTGAGGACAATCCGGTGAACCAGAAGGTGGCGCTGATCCATCTGAGGAAATTCGGATATGCGGCCGATGTGTCGAACAATGGCCTGGAAGCCGTTGAGGCCGTCAAAACGCGTCATTATGACCTTGTCCTGATGGATGTTCAAATGCCTGAAATGGATGGCTATGAAGCCACCCGGGCCATTCGCGGCGCAGGTTACCGAATGCCCATCATCGCCATGACCGCCAACGCAATGAAGGGGGATCGGGAGAAATGCCTGGCTTCCGGTATGGACGACTATATCTCCAAGCCGGTCAATCCAAAACTTCTGTTGGAAAAAATCAACCAGTGGGCGTCTGAGCCCTCAGAGTCCACCAATCCACAAAATCGAATAGCCAATTAAGATACGCTCCTCCCGCGGCGTCGCATGAAGCGCTCCTTGATGGGATACCTTGTAAAATATTGAAGTTTTGTGTTAGCATTTAAAGGCGACGACGTCGTAATACGTCACAACCTAAAAAATCAACGGCTTCGTGTTACGCAGACAAAACCATCTTGTCAAATCCCGCTATTGCCGAGCCTCCCGTTCCGATTTGCATGTTTACTTGCCAAGTGAGCGATAGGTCGCTTCTCATGATGAATCCGAAGGGGTGTAAGTTGCTTTTATCCACCCATATACAGTGGTGGGGTCCACATGACGACAACCAGAAGAGATTTTATCAAACGTATGCTCATATGGGGCGGTTGCCTGATCTTCTCTCCACGCCCTGTTTACGCCTTGGTGCAAAAAGAACGACAATGGTATCCGGCCTATGGAAAATTGGAACAAGAGGGTAAGTTGGCCCAAAGAGTTGAGCAAGCTTTTTCAATCTTTGAAGCGTGCCGGCTTTGCCCGCGTGAATGTGGCGTAAATCGACTGGATAGGGAGCAAGGATTCTGTAAAGCGCCGTTGAAAGTGGTTGTCAATGCGGTGCAACCCCATTTCGGCGAGGAGCTGTCGTTGGTCGGCCAACACGGGTCCGGTACGATTTTTTTTTCAAATTGTAATCTTCGCTGTCTGTTTTGTCAGAATTGGCCCATAGCCATAAAGGGGGAAGGACGTGTGGTGGAGGATGAAGAGTTGGCACAAATGATGATGTACATCCAGGACATCGGCTGCCACAATATCAATTTGGTTACGCCGACCCATGTGATGCCCCATATCCTCAATGCCACCAGAATTGCATTTAAAAAGGGGCTTCGTATTCCGCTGGTCTACAACACCAGCGGCTATGAGCGGGTGGAAATCATCAAGCTTCTGGACGGGGTGGTGGACATTTACCTGCCGGACATCAAATATATGGAAGGGGATAAGGCGGCAAAATATTCATCCGGCGCCTGGGATTACCCGGAAGTGGCGACGGCGGCCGTTTTCGAGATGAACCGGCAAGTCGGTGTTCACCAGGTTGACCGGCAGGGTATTGCCCGGAGAGGATTGATGATTCGTCACCTGGTGATGCCCAATCGCGTCGCCGGGACAAAAAAATTTGTCGAGTGGGTGGCTGAAAACCTTCCCCAAACCACCTACGTCAATATCATGCCGCAGTACCATGTGGCTTACAAAGCCTTTGAGTATCCCGAAATTGCACGGGGGATCACCGTCCAGGAATTTTTGGAGGCGATGGATTGGGCCCAAGCATACGGATTGACACATATGGACCCTCAATCGGCTAGAATCAGAGACTTCTACGCCAGATCGAGATAGTGTCCATCTGGAAAGCATCGCTTTATGAAGCATCCGGTAACGCGGCGTAATTTTCTCGGCCTATGCGGCCGCAGCCTTGCACTGTGCGCAGGATCCACCCTGTTTGCCTGGTGCGGCACATCCCGCATCGCCTGGTCCGGAGCCATAACCAAAGGGTTCATTGGGCGCAAACTCTCTCCTTATTACACGTCCATGGGAAATCAGATGATCCGGTGCGAGCTTTGCCCCCACGGGTGCGAGGTCGGTCCCGGGCAGCGCGGTATCTGCGATGTGCGGGAAAACATCGACGGACAGTACTACTCTCTGGTTTACGGCAACCCGTGCGCCATCCAAATCGATCCCATTGAAAAAAAACCCCTCTATCACGTGCTTCCAACCAGCCGCGCTTTTTCCATTGCCACGGCAGGCTGTAATTTCGACTGCAAATTTTGCCAGAACTGGGAAATTTCCCAGGCGCGGCCCGAGGATACGTATAATTACAACCTGCCGCCGGATCGGGTCATATCCAGTGCGCTGGCATATAAGAGTCCGGTTATCGCATCAACCTATGTGGAGCCGGTTATCTTTACGGAGTACATGCTTGAGATCGGCCGCCTGGCAAAATCACACGCTCTTTTGAAGGTCATGCATTCCAATGGCTTCATCAATGCCAAGCCGCTGGAAGATCTATGTGATGTCCTGGATGCCGTGTGCATTGATCTTAAGGGGTTTACCCGGCACTATTATCAAACCATTGCACAAGGCGCCCTGGGACCGGTGCTAAAGACCTTGAAGTATCTCAAAGCCCGGCAAGTGCATACGGAGATCGTCAATATGATCGTTCCGGGAAAAAACGATGACATGGCCCAAGTGCGTGCCATGTGCCGGTGGATCCATAATGAGCTGGGTTCAAACACGCCGCTCCATTTTTCCCGGTTCTATCCCCGCTACAAGCTTAAAAGTACTCCACCGACACCGGTAGCAACGCTGGAAAAGGCCAGGGGCGTTGCCACTGATGAGGGCCTCGACTTTGTCTACATCGGCAATGTGCCCGAACACCCGGGGCAGCACACTTACTGCCCACACTGTAAGCAAAAGTTGATTCATCGCATTGGCTATCGGGTAAAAGTGTTGAACTTAAATGGTGGAGCGTGTCAGAACTGCGGGCGGGGCATCCCCGGCATCTGGGAACCGGACGGTTGAAACAATCTGTGAGATCGTTATTTAGCCATTGCCACGGCTGGTCATCTGCAAAAAAAGAAATGCCGCCCCTGGCAAGCAGGTGTTGTATACCCAGGGGCAGGCCACCAGACCCGGGAAAAATGGCAGACCGTGCTTTCAGTGACGCCTCAGCAGTGTCAGCAAACTCACGCCGGAGATGACACTTAGAAATATCAGCGTATTCATGATGCCGTAAATCGGTATGATCAATAGCGTGGCCACTAGAACCCCTGCGGCTGCCCCTGCAAGATCCAATGCATAGAATCCGCCGCCGATTTTCTCCAGGGCGACCCCGGTGCCGGCCATAACCGTGACGGCCAGGGCAAAATGAACGCCGCCCACGATGCCGGTCATCAAACTGAGGATGGAAAAGAGCCGGCCCATTGCCGCCGGAGAGAAAAAAAGGTGCATCTTATCAGGAATCAGCGTGAAAAAGAGCATCAACCCCAAAGGCAGCATGCAAACCAGCGCCTGTACCCGAATGAATTGTTTTTGGGCAACTTTGGCACTGGGCAGATGGGGCTTGCGCCATGCGATCCATCCGGCGCCCACAGCCAAACCGGTCATGAAAAAGGCGATGATCAAAGCAAGCTGACGATAAACAAACCCCTCGATGATTTGAAAGCTCAACAGCAAGACCACCTGGAGCACCATCTCCATGGCGCCCGACACAAAGATGCTTGCGCCAATGGCGATCCGGTATTTGCAGCGACCGGTCCAGAAAAACCCAACCATCGCGCTGCCTGTGAGAACCAAAACGGTCCAGAGCCATCCAAGCTTCAGATCCGCCAGGATCGTGAGCAGATTTTGCAATGCCGGATGCCACTGGGTTGTCCACATCACCATATGGTGGAAATAACAAATGGGGGAAAAATCTTTGTTGACGGCAGCCCCCGTTGCCTCTTCCAAGATGGCATTCAGATAATCGACGCGGAAGGGGCTGAGGGCATTTTGCAGAAAATCTTCACGGATGTATCTGAGTTCAAGATTGCGTTGGCTTATCCGGTTTGCCAATACCGCGGAATCAGATATAAGCACCCCGGTTGCATCGGTGGCGAAAAATCGAAGGCGGTCGCCGGGATAGATCAGTGTTTTGGGAAAAACCTGAAGAAGGGTTTTTTTTATGGAGCCCAAAAACCGGGCCTGGGTCGGCCCCAGCATGCTTTCACCGCCGGAGACGGCAAATGAAAAAATTCCGCCCGGCAACAGCCGCTGCCCGGCATGGGCGAAGAACTCCTTTGTGTAGAACCGGTTCATCTGAGCCGTGATGGGATCTCCCATATTCATCAAAATTACGTCGTAGCGTGTACGAGAGCGATGCATAAAGGTACGGGGATCCCGGTGAAACAGACGGACACGGGGATCTTGAAATGATGCATCCACGGCAGGTGATAGATGGGGTTTGACCAGATCAATGAAATCGGGATCCGGTTCCACCCAATCGATATTCCGGATGCCCGGCTGTTTGAGAAGCTCTTCCAAGAGGCCGGCCATTGAACCGCCCAGAACCAGGATGGATTCCGGCTTTGGATGTTGAAGCAGGGCCAAGTGGGCCATCTGTTCGGCGCTGAGCCGGTCCGGCTGCGAAAATGACCACAGGCCGTTGGTGAAAACCGACACCTGGCTCTCTTTTTTCAACAATGCGATGTTGTGATAGGCCGTGTCATATGCGGCCAAAAGGTTCGCTCCCCATTGCCATCGACGGCTCATATGATCCAAACGGGATCCCCAAACCGCCCCTGCCGCCACCAGCAAAGAGACCGCGATCCACCCCCAGTGATCGAAACCCAGGTTTGAAACGGGCCGCCACGGCCGGTGCGACCACCCCGAAATCAGCAGGATCATCCCGCAAGTGATCCACAGGGTTGTAAACACCGAATCGAGTGGAAGCGTTAGAAAATAAAAGACCAGGCCTCCGGCGGCCGATCCCAGGGCCTCTCCCAGATAGATTCCCAGGGGCTGATGCCCCCGCTGTTTGCGATGAATGGCCCAGCAGATGCCAAACAGGGCGCCCGATACAGGGCAGAGCAGACCTGTGGCCACAACGCAGATCATCAACATCTTGCCCATGGAGGGCAACTCTCCGGGGGGGAGCGTCCAGATGATTCTGGCGGCGCGGATGAAGAGCAGCGTCAGGGGCAGCATGGCCGCAAGGCAAACCAGCATCCGCCTCAGCACGGCGGTATGGGCGGAAACCGTCAGCGCCCACTTTCCGGACAGAGCGCTTCCCGCGCCGCTCCAGAGCAGCCAGCCGGCAAATATCAACCCCGCCGACAGTTCATTGCCGTAAAACAGGACCAGAAGCTCCCGCAAGACGATGATTTGAGCGACGGTCGCTGCAAATCCGGTGGCTGTGATGGTGAGAACCGGCGACGGCAGGGCTGATGAATCGAAATGTCCACCCTTCATTTTTTTGTGTCGCATGTTCTGGTGATCAACAGGCATTGCCTCCCCTTTAAGGATGTCGCACACCTTATGTAATGACAAATTGGATGATTTGTGAAATATTCTCAATTCATTTTTATCGTAAGCAGATAAAAGTATTTTAGTTTTCTGATTTTGTTACAATTTCATGGGATGCGGAGCATGCGCAGCGTTAGAAACAGATGGAACGTCGATGGCGGTTACCGGGAAGTCCTCGTCATCGCCATACCTTTAATTTTGAGCACAGCCACCTGGTCTGTGCAGCACTTTGTGGACCGCATGTTCCTGGCGTGGTACTCACCGGAAACCATCGCAGCGGCGATGCCGGCCGGCATGCTCAGCTTTACCGTCATCAGTGTTTTCATGGGAACCGCCGGATATGTCAGTACCTTTGTCGCACAATATTACGGGGCCAAACGTTACCATCGTATCGGACCGGCCATGTGGCAGGGCATCTATATATCCCTGGCCGGCGGATTGGTCATGCTGTGTATCATTCCTTTTGCCGGTCCGGTTTTCGCAATGGTTGGCCACAGCGCTGCGATTCAGGCCTATGAGGTCATCTATTTCCAGATTATGTGCGCAGGGGGCGGGGCATATATCGGCTCCTTCGTGCTGTCAGGGTTTTACAGCGGCCGGGGTAAAACCTGGCCGGTGATGTGGGTCAATGCTGCGACCACTGTCGTCAATCTTGTCCTGGACTACGTTCTGATTTTCGGTCGCTGGGGCTTTCCGGAACTGGGAATCCGAGGCGCCGCCATAGCCACGGTGGTGGCCGGTATTTTTTCCTTGCTTGTCTATTTTGCCTTGTTGTTCTCCAGCGGCAAAGACAGCATCTATCACACCAAAAAAGGATGGCGGCTCGACACGGACCTTTTCAGGCGGCTGTTGCGGTTTGGCTTTCCTTCGGGCATGCAGTTTTTTCTGGAAATAGCCGGATTTACGGGCTTTGTGCTCGTTGTGGGCCGGCTGGGAACCACCAGCTTGGCGGCGACCAATATTGCGTTCAATATCAACATGCTGGCCTTTATGCCCATGATTGGATGCGGAATTGCCATTTCCATACTCGTCGGCCAGTACCTTGGTGCGCAAAAAACGGATATCGCCAAAACAGCCGTATACTCCGGTTTCCATCTGACATTGATCTATATGACGACCATTGCGGCGATGTACGTGCTGACGCCGGATATATTTGTAGCCCCTTTTGCGCATAGGGCGGACCCCGGAGGGTTTGCTCAGATTTACGCTTACAGCGTCATTCTCTTGCGATTCGTCGCCGTCTACTGCCTGTTCGACGCCATGAATATTATCTTCTGCTCCGCCATTAAAGGGGCCGGAGACACGCGATATGTTATGCTTATGACGTTGATCCTCTCTGTGTTTGTGCTCATCGTGCCGGTCTATGTGGCGGTGGAGATACTGGACTCCGGCCTGATGATCGCCTGGGTATTCGCCACCGTGTATGTTGCCTTGCTCGGCATAACCTTCTATGCAAGATTTCTGGGTGGAAAGTGGGAATCGATGAGGGTCATCGAACTGGAACCGCAGGTTCCCAGGGTCAGGCCCACCAAACTTGGCAGGGTGGCAAAGCTGTGATCAGGGCTTTGCTGAACAACCGATAAAGCCTTCATGAAAAGCTAACATCGGGCGTCTATCCTACATCACAATAAATCGATGCTTGCATTTTCGGCTGTAAGGATTATCTTCTCGGTCTTGTATCCCGGGTTTGCCTGAATAGTATCGAATGGCCGAAAATATTGGAGACAAAGATGGGCGTAAACCACCCTTCAATCGGGTCTATGAATACTTTGGCTCGCACCATGCCACCGGAAATGATCCGTAAGAAACTTATCGCCATGGCACAAGCCATGGGCGTGGAGAACTTTCGCATCAAAGCGGCGCGGGAAATTGTCGCCGGCACGAAACCGGAGCGGGCGGTTCCGGAGGTGTATCACCCTTATCGGGCGCTGGTCTGTGACGGGATCCAATTTTTCTTGTCCCACATATCCCTTGATCGACTCCTGGATGTCATGGTTCTTCAGCTTCGGATGGATCGGCAGAGCCCCGCAGAGGAGCGCTTGCTCGAGTTGGCCAAACACTTCCCAACGATGCATAAGCTCGGTCAGATCATCGCACGCAATCAAAATATTGAACCGGGCGTCAGACAGTGGCTTATCCATCTGGAGAACGGCCGGTACGGTACCCTGCCAGATGACCTTTTAGCCCATATCGGCGTTCGGTTGAACTCAATCAATAAGCATCACGGCGTTCAAATCGATCCCCATATCCTGTCTGAAGCCAGTGTGGGCGCCGTCATTCCATTCAAGCGGCGTGCGGATGGAAAAAGGGGCGGCGTGCGGGGGGTATTTAAGGTACTCAAACCCAATATCAAAGAGAAATTGGCTGAAGAGTTGGCTGTGTTTGAGAAAATCGCGGCGTTTTTTGAGCAGCACCGCCATAGGTATGCGCTGAAAGATTTTCGATTTCTGGATGTTTTTAAAGATGTTGCGGAGATACTCGAAAAAGAGGTCGATCTTTGTGCCGAGCAGTCCCATCTGTGCGAAGCGGTCCGATTTTACAAAGATACGGATAGCATCGTCATACCGGACAAACTGGAATTTTCCGATGACACCATGACGGCCATGGCGCATATCGTCGGAGAAAAAATTACAGATGCGCAAATGACCTATGCCCAGCGCCGGGATTGTGCCAACACACTCGCCCAGGAGTTGATCTGCCGTCCGATTTTTGCCCCTGGCGACGCGACCCTGTTTCATGGGGACCCCCATGCCGGCAATATCCTGTGGTCGGCGGGCAGCGGGTACCATGGTGCGCAGATCGCCCTTTTGGACTGGAGTTTGGCGGGGCATCTCACCCAGGGGGTCCGGGTCAAGATGGTGCAATTCATCAAAAGTGTTATCACGGATGATCATGGCCAGATCTGTCGCTCTATCCGGAGTCTGGCCGCAGAGGGATCGGCAAAGGGGGCTCTCTCCCGAACCGGGTTGCGGCGCACCGTCGCCAGCCGGTTACGGTCCAAGGATCACATCCGTTTTTCACTGTTGAAAAAAGCTTTCTGGCTGCTGGAGCAGCTCTCATACGAAGGCGTTGTCTTTCCAAAGGATCTGATGTTGTTCAGAAAGGCGATATTTACACTGGAAGGCGTTCTATACGATCTGGATCCCCAATTTAACCTGGATACCTTCTTATTCAAATATATGGGCGCTCTGATAGCCGATGAAATGCCCAGTCGATTGGGCCGTACCCTTTTTTTTCAGGCGGACAAACCCGAGAATTATCAGAGCCTTTTGTCCAATGGTGATCTTCAAATGATGATGCTCAACCAATATACCGCGATGATTGAACGCCATACCCGTACCGCCGTCCGACTACTGGAAAAACAAACCCAGATCATGCGTTTGATGTTCAATTGAAAAAATCCTCTTCACGTTAGAGGCCAAGACTGGTTTATCCTAAATGTTGTTTTGCGCATTCCGCGGACCCTATTTTCTTCCAGCGCCCTAAAGCCTTTTTAGCAAAAATTGGATGACAAAAATTGTCAAAATTTCTTACAAAACACGGCATTTAATTCTCCAAACAAACTTTCAAAAAAATATAACTATTTATCCATATTGAATATTAAGCTTTTGTAATGTAGTGGCACATAATTTGCATAATTATCCCAAGAATCAAAAGTAAAATCAAAATAGAGTAAAAGATCCATTTAAAATTCACTAAAACCTGAAATGCTAAAAGCACTCTTAAAAAGGTGCATGAATTGGTTGCCGACGTGCGAGCTGAAACAGGTTACTTATTGATTTGAAGTTGATTTTGGATAGATCTTTTTGCAACGGAGTTTTAGAGCTTTTCTTCTCTATCGGGAACAAATCTCTTCGCCCCCTCAAAATCTTAATCAATCTGGAATTTATTTCTAAGTGGAAAGGTGCGTTGAGAATGCGTAAGTGTTTTGTTCTTTTGATCTGTTTTTCATTTTTATCATTAGTGGCAAGCTGTGGCGGCTCTTCAGATTCTGGCTTAGGTAACCGCTCAAGCTACTCTTCTTCATCCCGGGTGACAGCCATATCTGCCGGGTCTTGGCACACCATCGCGCTAAAGAGCGATGGCACGCTCTGGGCTTGGGGGGCTAATGGGCATGGCCAGCTCGGAGATGGAACCGATGAGGACAAAAGCACTCCTGTTCAGATCGGCACGGATTCGGACTGGGCATCTGTTTCTGCCGGGTCTATTCACACCATCGCGTTAAAGACTGATGGCACGCTCTGGGCTTGGGGGTATAATTCTGATGGCCAGCTCGGAGATGGAATCGAGGAGGACAAAAGTGTTCCTGTTCAGATCGGCACGGATTCGGACTGGGCATCTGTTTCTGCCGGGGATGCTCACACCATCGCGCTAAAGATCAATGGCACGCTCTGGGCCTGGGGGGATAATTGGCATGGCCAGCTCGGAGATGGAACCGATGAGGACAGAAGCACTCCTGTTCAGATCGGCACGGATTCGGATTGGGCATCTGTTTCTGCCGGGGATGCTCACACCATCGCGCTAAAGAGCAATGGCACGCTCTGGGCCTGGGGGGATAATTGGCATGGCCAGCTCGGAGATGGAACCGAGGAGGACAAAAGCGCTCCTGTTCAGATCGGTACGGATTCGGCCTGGGCATCTGTTTCTGCCGGGGATTCTCACACCATCGCGCTGAAGAGC